>JADHWC010000111.1 GCA_016783665.1 Fidelibacterota bacterium
GATAATGTATCACCATACATATTAAAATAACTTTTACCATACAACCAGCCATCGGTATAATTATGACGCGCCGTCGTGTAAAAATTAGCCACTTTTGATAACAGTGGAACCGGTCCGCTAAGATTGATCTGCAAATTACTTTCAGAAGTCGGATTTAGCTCTTTAATGCCACGATAGAGATCATTTTTACCAGAAACATAGTCTCCCAAATATAAGATAACCGATCCGTCATAATTGTTGCTGCCTTCCTTTGTCACAATATTAACAATTCCCGACATAGCATTGCCGTATTCCGCATTAAAAGTTCCGCTAATTACCTGCAATTCCTGTATTGAAGTATGTTCTACAGCCACAGCCTGTCCGCCATCATAGGAATCAGTAATAGAAACACCGTCTACCCAATAGGCTACTTCAGTCGATCTGCCTCCGCGAATATGGATGCCACCGCCGGCATCTTTGGTTACTCCGCTTTGTAATTGGAGAATATCGCCGACGGTATTAACAGGCATTGCGTCGATATTTTCTGAAGAAACTCTCGCTTCGGAAGATGTTAAATCTTTTTGGACAGCAGGACGTTCGGCAATCACAGTTACAGAACCAGCTTCAATTACTTCTGTAGCCAAAATATAATTTAAATGCATGGTCAGGTCAATTTGTATTAAAACATCCTTAATCACCTGCTTTTGATAACCGATCACAGATACTTCAATATCATAGTAACCGGGTGGAACGTTAAGTATTAAAAAATTGCCGTTAATGTCTGAAGCCGCCCCTAAATATGTGCCTCTTAATAAGACATTCGCTCCAGGCAATGGCAGATCAGTTCCTTTCTCAACGACCTTGCCCGTTATTTTGCCGGTTATCCCGGCAAAAAGAATTCCTGAAAAGATAACTAAGAGAAACAAAATGCAACATTTCCTTACTGATTTCATGAAATTCCTCTTTGAATATTAACATTTAATTTTTTAACGTTCTTATCATTTATTATAATCTTAGCGCCTTTTCTCAATTTTCTAATAAAATCTGTGTAAGAATTCTCCTGTGTTTCAGGGAGTAACTTTTCCTCAATAATTGTTCTTGATTCCTCATACGTCAATTGTCGGGATGGTTTCTCATCCATTTTGTTAATAATAATATATTTATGGTAATATGACATAGGTCCGATAATTTGCCCGCACTCTGCATTAGTGATAGCATCCGCCAACTTGCCAAATTGATCCTTCCCACACCATCCAAGGTATCCGCCATTAGCGCCACTTCTTTTTTCAATCGAATATTCCTGTGCCAGCGTCGCAAAATCATCACCAGCCTTAATTTTTTCAATAATTTCCCAGGCTAAGATCGAATCTAAAACTACAATTTCAGCGATTTGATAAATTTCCGGTGTACAAATTTCATTACTATGTTCATTATAATATGCCAACAAGTGATCATTTTTTACTTTCACGGAATCCTTGACGGTCTGTACCAATTCTCGAAGAATCCGCACAGCAATATATTCTTTTACATTATTTCTTACTTCCGGTTGATTTCCAATTTTTTTATCAATAATACGTTTTTCGATCTCTTCCCGAATCGCAAGCCCCTTAAATGCCGAAAACAGATCATCGCTCGTCTTTATCAACTCCCATTGAGGTTTTTGAAGTTCAGACAATTTGAATAAAGCATGTTGAATATCCCAGTTGCCGTTTTTTGATTTTAATACAGTTTTTGACAGACTCTTTATTGAGACTTCCGGAATAAAATTGCCTTCGGCAAATTCCCTTTTTATTTGGGGCAATTGTTCAAACAGTTCTTCAACCATACTTTTATTGAATTTTATTTCCAGATCGGCTAAAATTTGATCGGTTTTAGCCTCTACAAACTCAGCGTGCTTCTGTTCCTTTAATTTTAGTCTTAACCATTTTTCATTAGTCCTGTATTCATGTTCGGTAATAAATGGATCCTGTTTTATTTCCAAAACCTGGATAATACTGTAACCATTCCTGGTTTTAATAGGATTTGATATTTCTCCGGCGCTGAGCTTATAGGCAGTGTTTTCAAAAGCCGGGTCAATCTCCCCATAGCTAAACCAGCCAATATCACCTCCATTTGAAGCTAATACAGGATCTTTAAAATTTAATTTCGCCAATAATTCAAAGGACTTGCCTGCATTCAGCTTCTCTTTGAGTTGTTTGGCTTTTATTGAATCGGTAGCATAAAGATGACGCGCATGTATTTTGATTTTTGATCTTCGGAAAGCTTCGCGCATTTCTGCATCGGTAACTTTCAATTCGGGATTGATGTAATTTTCAAAGTAATAATTCAAATAAATTTGATCTTGTTGCAAATTCAGAAGATTTTGAATTTCAGGTTTTTGAATAAATCCGGAAGTATCTGCATATTTAAGTAAAATCTTTTCATCAATCATCATCCTTAGAACGTCATACCGGAGTTTTATATTGTCTTGCAAATCAGTCATTTTCAGATATTCAGTATAGCGATTCCTGAATGCATTTTCGGTTATAAAGTTTCCGTCAAAACCGGCAATATATTTTCCCTTTTCTTCCTTTGAGCAGGAAAGAGCGATAATAGCAATAAATATCAGCGCTAATAGCTTAAATGCCTTCAACTAACTCTTTTAAACACCTTCCCCATTTTTGCTTTTAAAATCTTTTCTCCTCCATCATCCCCCATGATCAATTCCCATTTTTCCTGGCTGGGCAATAATTCATCAATATGAATCTCTTGTATATTCTCCGACATATTAAATATAGCCCTGATCTTCTCATTATCCGTCCAGCGTTCAAAAACAAAAAGGCGCCGCTCATCATCAATCAGAACAGTTCTGTAACTACCTCGCCTTAAACTCTCGTGCTCTTTCCTCAGTTTAATGACGGATTTGTAAAACTGAAACAAATCTTCATCAATCTCCACGGTATCGGTTGGACGCTCCAGTCCAAACGGATGATGCGTCTCGGGTTCATATTGATAATCCACCCACACCATCGGCTTCCTACAATCGGGATCGTCAGCCCCCCACATCCCTACTTCATCGCCATAATAGATATATGGCGCTCCGATATAAGTAAATTGAAACAATAGAATGGTCTTTTGAATTTGTCTTTCGTAAATGTTGGGCTTCCGAATTTCAAATTGTTCATCATAATTAAGATTTGATGCATGATCAATCCAGCGATCGGGATTGGCTGTCATCGATGCAATTCTCTCGGTATCATGGCTTGCCATAAGATCGAGCAAAACTCTCTGATTCTCTTTGGGATAGGTGTCGCGAACGTTCCCTAACATTTGGTCAAGTTCAGAAGAACTAATCTGATCCTTTTGATCCACAAAAGCCTTCAGCATGGCGTCGGCAAAACGGTAATTCATCACAGCATCAAAGACATCGCCCTGCAGCCAGGGAGAAGCGTCAAACATAACATTATTGGAAAAATCTTCCCACCATACCTCTCCCGTCAAATAAGCTTCAGGATTTATATCTCGCACCCATTTTCGAAAATCTCTCCAGAACTCCTTGCTCACCATTTCGGCTACATCCAGCCGCCAACCGTCAATACCGTCGGAAGGATCGCCATCGCCATTCGGGTCGCCCCAGCGTTTTACAATATTGTGAATGTGATCTCTGAAAGATTGCCTTGGACCATTTTCATCCTCCCATATCTCAGGCAGGTCAGTCACGCCGTACCAGCCCTGATACTCAAATTCATCTTCCGGTGTCGCCGGATTATCGAAGGATTTTATGATAAACCAATCATAATATTTACTTTGCCGACCTTTTTGTCTTACATCCTGAAATGCCCAGAAAGGAATCCCGACATGGTTAAATACACCGTCTATGATAATTTTCATGTCTCTTTGATGAACTTCCTCAATTAATTTGAGAAAAAGTCTGTCCGCCGCAGTCCACTTCCACGTTAAAGGATCAGCAGGGTTTTCCGAATTCCAGATTTCAATATCACCGGCAGTATCCGGCCCAAAATTATTATCAATATGCCTATACATCGTAGCACCGTATTTATGAGATGATGCCGATTCAAAAACCGGATTCAAATAAAGTGCATTAACACCCAATTCCTGAAGATAATCGAGTTTATCTATAATCCCCTGAATATCACCACCGTAGCGACGCAACTGGGCATTATAGTAAAAACCCCGGGCGTTACTATCTTCCCAGGGTTGCAATTTGTACCAGTCAGACGTCCATGGTGTAATGTGCCATTCACTCTGTTTATCATAAGGCCAGGTTCCATCAAGAGTTTCGATAGTAGGATCATTTGAAGGATCGCCGTTGCAAAACCGTTCCGGAAAAATCTGATACCAGATCGCGTCAATCGCCCAGTCGGGCGCTGCTTCATACTTTGAGATATTCCGGTTACAGGAAATCATCAAAACAGAGCCCAATATAAACGCTAAACAGTAGCGTATGAACCAGTTTTGATATTTATTTTTTCTTGCCTTTTTCAAGTGTAGTTCAGATTTGAGTTACTACTAATTGGAATATATTATTTGCTGAGTAACTTGTCAATGATTTTTTTAAAAAGATTTTTTCTAATTCAGAGGTGAGTTTTAAAATACCGGCTTGAAAAATTCGGTTGAATTATGTGTCCTGATTTATATCTAATATTTCGCTACACTGTGATTACTGCCGACGCGATTAATCCGAGGGCAATTAAAAACATAAATAGACTATAGGTTTTAAAACTTTTGTCTTCTAATGCTAAAAACCACTGATAGGTCTTTTTTAGTTTGGTTGATGCGGTCAAATAAAATATTCCATCGAGAAACAACATCAACCCAACAATAAGAACAAACGTTTTCAAATTAGTCTGATGGCGGAAATATAGCGTGCTCAAGCCCAGAATAATTTCGATAATTCCGGGAATCAGGAATAAATCTCTCTCCTGAATCCAACTTAGAAATTTTTTAACAAGATCTACTTTGAATAATAACAATAAGCCGCTTACACCGAACAACAATCCTTCAATAAGATAAAACCAAATCATCATTCCCCGCTTGTATTATGGATATAAAAAATCAACAGCACGGCGTAACATAGGCACCTTTATATGAATAGCTTTATAAGGACAGACTTCCTGGCAACAGTAACATCGGATGCACTTTTTATAATCATACACCGGAGGCGCTATTTTATGATCATTTTTCCACTTGAGCGCTTTTGGAACAACCGGACATTGATCAATACAGATGCCACACTGTTTGCATAATTTTTTATCATTCACCGGTTTATTCGATATCAAATTTTTTGCAATCCGGTATTTCCAGGGCACAGAATTACCTGATTGGGGCCCCCTCTCAATGTTAAAATCCTGTTTAATGAATTGTGTCAGATCATCGCCGATTATGTCGATTTTTTCATCATCCATATTTCCTAATCCAAACTCCGCTCCATAAACCGTCGTCGGTACCCGATCGGGTTTAATATTCAGGATTTTACCGGCTACTGTATCCATTGCTACCGAATCGGTTGAGAACATCAGGAATTTAGTCGATACCGGATCGCCACTACCGGGTCCATTGCCTTCCATGGATTCTATCGCATCCATAACAAACAAATTTGGATTTATTAAGCGGGTTAAATCGACCAGCATTTTAGAAAAAGACACCGCATCGGGAAGTTTAACATGAAATTCGGGTTTTGAGAATCCCGGGATGTAACCAAATTGATTTTTTACGGCTCCGGTAAGCCTGGTCAGACCGTGCGTCTTGAGTTTTGGTAAACTGATGATTCCCTCCGCTTCCAGGACCCCTTTCGCAATCTTGAATTGCTTATTACGAATACCATCTGTGAATGAAACAATTTCTCCATTTTCAAAATCCGCTTGAATAAGGTCTAATTCTTTGGCGACTTTTGAGATTCCCGACTTATCAAGCATAGTTGACGGTTTACCGATAGCCGGCGAATCACCGTAACTTATTTTTAAGCCCGATTGCAAAGCTAATTCCGCAACTGCGTAAAATACTTCCGGATGGGTTGTTACACATTGATCAGGAGATTTACCGGACAGGACATTTGGTTTTAAAAGAACACGTTGTTCCTTCTTGAAAATCGAAGTAATTCCTCCGAGCAGTCCAATTCCTTTCGCAACGGCTGCTCGAACATTCTCTCGATCATAGGA
>JADHWC010000032.1 GCA_016783665.1 Fidelibacterota bacterium
AATCTGATTTCTAAAAATCCCACTAAAAAACCTGAATGGTCTGTTCTATTTAACCAAACTCAAAAAGGAGGCAGAGACATTAGTTCTTTTTACTCTAATCGTAAGGATAAAATCGGTGTTACTTTCCTTGCCAGCCAAAGCATACAAAAAGCTATTGATGTAAATAAAAACGGATTTACTGATTTGCCACAATTTCAGCAAACTACACTTTACCCTAAATTATTTTACTATTTTAATAATTCTACTGATCTATTATTTGGTATATCATCATCGTTTGAAAATCGTGTAGGGGGAGATATTTTTGCAATTGAAAATGCTCCTGATTCATCACACGTTTTTATTGAAAAAAACAAATCAAATAGAATCACTTCTCAACTGAAGTTTGAAAAAAAGTTTAAAAATTATAATACTCTTATTTTTAAAAACAGCATTAGTAACTTTCAAAGAAATATCTCAGTAAGTTCAGCAAACTTTAATGGCAACCAGACATCCAGCTACTCTGAATTGTCTTTTTTAGTAAGAACAAATAAGCATAATACAGTTTTTGGATTAAATCTTATCACTGACGCTTTCAATGAAAATAAAGCAGATCCTGAAATGCCATTAGATTATAACTGCTATACCACAGGGTTATTTGCTCAAGACGACTGGAATTTGAATAAAAGGTTTATTTTACAAACAGGTATCCGATCAGACTATCACAATAAATATGGCGTTTTTATTTTACCACGTTTTTCAGTTTTGCATAAAATTACGAATAACTTCTATTTACGGATAGGTAGTGGCTACGGTTATAAAACTCCTACAGTATTTACAAGTGAAGCAGAAGCAAAAGGTTACAAAAATGTTTTACCCATTGGCGAAGATAAAAAATCTGAAAATTCTCAAGGAGTAAATGTCGATATCAACTACAAAACCATTATCTTTAAAAAGTTCGCTGTTACACTCAATCAAGCGTTTTACTACACGAATATTAACAGCGCACTCATTTCCCAACCTGATTCATTAATAAAAGGAATTTTGTCCTACAAAAACGCAAATGCACCCTTGGAAACTAGAGGTTTCGATACTAACATTACATTTGCCTTAGATGAACTTGCTCTATTTATTGACTATACCTATACAGATGTACAAAAGAGATACGACAATGCATTTCCTAATTTGGAATTAACCCCAAAACATAAATTAAACATGACCCTGACTTATGAAGAAGAAGATAGTTGGCGAGCAGGGATTGAGGCTTTTTACACAGGTACGCAATATTTAAGTGACCAAACGAAAACACGCGATTATTGGACTATCGGTTTGATGGCACAAAAAATATTTGAGCATTTCTCAATAGCCGGAAATGTAGAGAATTTATTCGATGTAAGACAAACAAGGTTTGAAAACGTGATAATTCCACCCTATGATAAACCTACCTTTAGGCAGATATACGCGCCTTTAGACGGTATCGTTGCAAATGTTGTTGTGCAAATAGAATTATAAAGGAGAAAGAACTCCTAAATCTTTTAAGAATTTGTAAATGGCTTTTGAACTAACTCCAGATTATTTAAATTGAAATCCAACATAAAAGTATTGTTGATGAGTAAAACCGGTAAATAGTTATTCAAATACAATTCACACTGTATGAAAGCGGGAAAGAAAAACACATGTTGAGGACAATGGGGAAAAAGGTATCAGTCATACTTTTTCTATGTCTAACTTCAACAGTTGTTCTTGCGAGTGGCGATTCAATAGCAGACATGGATATAATGCACCAAATGATGCTTCTTGTATTGCAATTGGGTATAATTCTCTTTGTAGCGAGACTAGGAAACATCTTATTTGAGAAATTTAAGATGCCCGGAGTGTTGGGCGAATTGACAGCCGGGATTCTTATTGGGCCTTATCTAATCGGCGCTCTGTCAATTCCCGGATTCCCGAACGGTCTCTTTCCAATATATACAGAACAATTTCCCATTTCTCCGGAATTATTTGGCGTATGCACTCTTGCGTCAATAGTCCTCCTGTTTATGGCGGGTCTGGAAACAGATATAAAATTATTTATACGATATTCAGCGATTGGAAGTCTGGTGGGAATCGGTGGAGTTGTGATATCATTTCTCGTCGGCGATCTCCTAACAATTGTGTTTTCTAAAATACTGTTGGGCATTACCCTTGGGTTCTTTTCCCCCGCCTGTTTATTTCTTGGAATTATATCCACCACCACTTCTGTGGGGATTACGGCACGGATTTTATCCGAACAGGGCAAACTGGATTCTCCCGAGGGGGTCACAATATTGTCCGGCGCAGTTGTTGACGATGTGTTGGGAATTATTCTGCTTGCAGTTGGTTTGGGAGTGATATCCGCATCAAAAGCATCGGGAAATGTAAACTGGGGTCATATCGGCTTAATCGCTGCAAAGGCAATTGGCATCTGGCTGACAGCAACCGTCATAGGACTGGTAGCATCCCGCAAAATCAGCATTTTGTTAAAGTGGTTCGGAGACCGCTCGTCAATCGCCATGATGGCGCTTGGTTTGGCTTTGATCCTTGCGGGTTTGTTCGAAGAAGCCGGACTTGCCATGATCATTGGCGCTTATATCATGGGGTTGTCTTTATCAAAGACAGATATCAACCATGTGATTATGGAAAAGTTGAATCCCATCTACTCCTTCCTGGTACCGATCTTTTTTACGGTCATGGGTATGCTTGTAAATATCAGATTATTATCATCAAAAAACATTTTACTGTTTGGAATCATTTATACATTTGGCGCTATTATCGCAAAACTCATCGGTTGCGGTTTGCCAGCCCTTTTCAGCAATTTTAATCTTCTGGGCACCCTGAGGATCGGATTTGGTATGCTGCCAAAAGGTGAAGTGGCTCTAATTACCGCCGGTATCGGATTATCTGCCGGATTACTCTCTCCGGAAATATTTGGCGTGGCGATATTGATGACTCTGCTGACGACTCTTGTCTCCCCGCCTGTTCTGATTGCGCTATTTCGTCATGATTCAGAGGGGGTTCGAAAATCAATAACAACTGAGGAGGGAACCCGGTTGTTATTCAAATTTCCATCTTTACAGACATCCGGTTTAATGACAAGCAAATTACTGTCCGCATTCGATTCCGAAGGGTTCTTCGTCCATACGCTCAATCAGAGTCAAAAAATCTACCAGCTAAGAAAAGATGAAATGATCATTGGCGTTCATAACAAGGGTAAAGAAATAGAATTTGATTGCAGCGCATCTGAAGTTCCTTATATCAACACCGCCATGTATGAAGTCCTGGCTGAATTTGAGTCAACAGTAAAAGAGTTGCGAAAACCTATTGATGGAAATTCTATTGCAAAACGGCTACAGGAACGGATGACCGGAGCCGGCATTCGCTCTGACCTGGCAGCGTATATGTCCAAAGATGTTTTAATACCTCGATTAAAGGGTGAAAATAAACAGGATATTATTGATGAGCTATTGGATGTTTTAAATCAAAACAGCTTGATCAAGAACTTTAATAGCGCTAAAAAAGCCATATACGACCGGGAAGAAAGCATGTCTACCGGAATTCAGTTCGGAATTGCCATTCCTCACGGCAGAACAGACGCTGTACAACGGCTTGTCTGTGCCATCGGATTAAAACCCGAGGGGGTTGATTTTAATTCTATTGATGGTAAACCGTCACAGATTTTTGTGCTGACTCTTTCTCCGGAAAGCGCTTCGGCTCCTCATATGCATTTTATGTCAATGGTCAGCCAGGCGCTGGATGAAAATGGGCGAAAAACATTACTGACATGTAAAACACCTAAACAGATGTATGAAGTTTTAACAAAAGCCTCTGTTCCTAAAAAACGAAATCTGTCAAGAAAAAATATATGAACAACAAGGTAACAATATGTTAAAAAGAACAGTTACATGTGGCGAATTGAGAAAAAAGCATTCGGGACAAACGGTTATCCTCAACGGCTGGGTTAACCGCAGGAGAGACCTTGGCGGACTGATCTTCATAGATCTACGCGACCGCTACGGCATGACACAGGTTGTTTTTGATCCTGAACAGGGAAAAGAACTACTCACAGCAGCGCACAAACTTAGTGCCGAAGATGTGATCGCAGTACGAGGTCTCGTCAGAAATCGCCCCGACGATGCGGTCAATACAGAGATGCCTACAGGTGATATTGAAATTCTCGCAAACGAAATTACAATATTGAACCCGGCAAAAACATTACCTTTTCTGATTACCGACCGATCGACCGGTCTGGAAGATTTGCGTTTAAAATACCGTTACCTGGAACTGCGCACCAAAGAACTTCAGAGCACAATCGCGCTGCGCCATAAAGCAGCACAAAGCGTCCGTAAATTTTATACGGACAACGACTTTTTAGAGATCGAAACCCCCTCTCTGATGAAAAGCACCCCCGAGGGAGCGCGGGATTATCTGGTTCCCAGCCGCAATCACAAAGGGCGTTTTTACGCGTTGCCGCAATCACCGCAAACATACAAACAACTTCTGATGATATCCGGTTTCGACCGCTACTTTCAGCTTGTCAAATGTTTTCGGGATGAAGATTTACGGGCTGACAGGCAACCTGAATTTACCCAGATCGACGTGGAAATGACATTCGTTGAAGAAGAAGATGTCATGGAAAGCACCGAATTGATGTTACAACAGGTTTTCAAAGATGTTATTGATGTTGATCTGGGTCTTCCATTTCCCAAACTGTCTTACGAAGAAGCGCTTGCGACTTACGGTTCCGATAAACCGGATCTGCGCTTTGGCATGAAAATTCATAATCTTAATACTCTAATGGCTCAAACTGAATTCAAGGTGTTTCAAGCCGTTATTGAATCCGGTGGCGTTGTGGCGGGGATTTGCGTTCCCGGCGGCGCCCAATTCTCACGCAAACAGATTGACGAATTAACCGAAAAGGTCTGCAGCTGGGGCGCAAAGGGACTGGCATTTTCTAAAATGACAAAAACAGGACTTGGGAGCGGTATCTCAAAATTCCTGTCGGCAATAGGGACAAAACTCATCCACGAGTTTAATGCACAGGCAGGCGACATTATCCTTTTTGTCGCCGATGAACAATCCGTGACATATCCGGCGCTTGGAAACCTGCGACAAACTGCAGCAAAACAGCTTAACATAATTCCTGAAAATATCTTTAAACCATTATGGGTCACCCGGTTCCCTTTGGTCGAATGGAGCGAAGAAGATCAGCGCTATATAGCCGTCCACCACCCTTTTACATCGGCAGTTCCGGAGGAACGATGGCTTATGAAAACCAAGCTGAAAAACGTCCATGCACGCGCCTATGATGTGGTGATTAATGGCCAGGAAATTGGCGGAGGAAGTATCCGTAATCACACACCGGAAATGCAATGGGAAATGTTTGATGTTCTGGGAATCAGCAAAGAAGAGGCTGAAGCCAAATTCGGATTCCTTCTTGATGCGCTTTCTTTCGGCGCCCCGCCCCACGGCGGGATTGCCCTGGGATTTGATCGGCTGGTATCGATTTTATGCGGGGTTGACAATATTCGTGACGTAATTGCCTTTCCCAAAACCACCAGCGCAGCCTCTCTTATGGATGGAAGCCCAACCACAGTAAGTCCGCAGCAATTAAAAGAACTTGGAATTAAGATCGTTTGACACTACGTCACTGTTAATAAGATGATTCCACAGACGGTCATTGCCATTCCTAACAAAGACTTAACAGATACAGGTTCGCCACCCAGAACTATCCCCATAAGTGCTCCAAAGAGCGGCGACGTGAACGCAATTGGCATTACCCTGCTTAAAGGTGCACCTTTTATAGCGATGTAAAAGAATAGCATTCCACAGGCGCCGGCAATAACGCCTCCGCCAATGATGATATAAAGCAGAGATTTGGGTCCGGCATTTACGACTGATTTCCAGTAAGGGAAGCTCGCCATAGAAAGAATAATTAATGCAACCAGTGTCCGAATTGTAATGCCCATTTGAGGCGCCATGTTTCCATAGTGAAGCCCCTTTTTCTCAAAATATCCTCCAACTCCCCAGGCGATGGCAGTCATTAATGCAAATAATTGTGCACGCATATTTATCTCCATTTTAATTATAAATTGACTTTTCTATAAAAAATAAATTTAGTGTCAGGATAATTCCCTGTTTGTTTCGTCACCATCTCGATTAACTTATCATTTAGCGCTAGCTCAAAAAGAATAAATTACATTTCCCAAACCAATATCAAAGATGATTATAAAACAAAATGAAAGACAATGTAAGAATCACTTGTATTTGGAGTAAAAATTTTTAAAACTATATTCCGTATTTTTAACGGAGAGGTATAATGGCGACAACAGAAATCGAAGTCAAAGGTGTAGACCCTTTTTTAGTATTTGGCGTCAATGATGCGCTGCTAAAAATCCTTTCAGACAAGTTCTCAATAAAAATATTCGCTCGCGGAAACAGGATCATCCTGACGGGTGACGATCTCCAGATTGAGCAGGTGAATCGCGTCATCGCTGAAATGTTATTGACTATCAGCCGCAAAGATTATATTGATGAAAACGATCTTAACACATTAATTAATCTTGAATTGGGCGGACATAAACCAAACCGGGAAATCACACCGGACACCGTAATCCTCTATAAAAAGAGCGGCGCCATAAAACCACGATCTGTTAATCAGGAACGTTATTATAAATCGTCATTACACAATGATATTGTCTTTGGCATAGGCCCGGCAGGAACCGGCAAAACCTATCTGGCGGTCGCAATCGCCATCGCTGCCTTGCGAAACCATGATGTAAAACGAATAATCCTGACCCGTCCGGCTGTAGAGGCTGGTGAAAGCCTCGGATTCCTGCCCGGTGACCTGAAAGAGAAGATCGAGCCCTATTTAGCGCCGCTGTATGATGCGCTTCATGATATGTTGCCGGTTGAAAAACTTAAAAACTTTACAGACCAGCATATTATTGAAATATTGCCCCTGGCATACATGCGGGGACGCACATTAAATAGCGCCTACGTTATACTGGATGAAGCTCAGAATACTACAAGCATGCAGATGAAAATGTTCCTTACGCGTCTTGGCGCCAATTCAAAAGCCATTATTACCGGAGATATTACCCAGATCGATATCCCTGATAAAAAAAGATCCGGCTTGATTGAAGCCAGGAATATTTTAAACCATATCGACGGCATTGATTTTATATATTTTGATCACAGTGATGTCGTTCGGCATCGGCTGGTAAAAGAAATTATCAAGGCTTATAACGGAGAAAACACGGGAAAATAGAGGATACGCAGAAAATCTTTATTGATAACAAAGTAATGGCATTTACGATTGCATTCGGACTGGTCTTTATGTTCAGCTCTGTGTTAGTTCATTCTTCAGTAGCGAATACCCCGTCCAATGCGCCGATTAAAGTCTGGATTTATCTGGACGAATCCAAATTAACACCAGCCAACACAAGACCGGTTGCTCTTCACGAAAAAATACTAAAACGATTATCAGTCAAAGGTACAGGATCTTCGGACTATCTCTCTAATTCCAAACCTGACGATTCCCTCCACAATCAAATAGCAACTCATGTGGTAAAGATAGTTCAATATTCCCGATCGCTGAGAGCATATTCGGCATATGCGAGCCCCTCGCAGATTCAGGAATTACAGGAACTCGCTTTTGTAAAACAGGTTCAGCCGGTGAGAATCTACAAGCGGTCACATCCTGTTGGTAAAATAGAACTTTCTTCAATTCTCGCAAAAACCATGCTTGACACTAATGTTTATGGAAATTCCTTTAATCAGCTTGCGCAATTGAACATTCCCACGGTCCATGATTCCGGCTATACCGGCAAAGGTGTTCGTATCGCGGTGATTGATGCGGGTTTTTATAAAGATCATCCTGTCTTTCAACACCTTATAAACGATGGTCGTTTAATTGCTGAAAGAGACTTCGTTTTCAACGATGATAACGTTCAAGATGAAATCCCGGAGGATACTACATCGGGGGGGGCACAAAGCAATCACGGAACATCGGTTTGGAGTGTGGTCGGCGGGTATGTTCCATATACATATATCGGCGCCGCATACGGAGCAGAATTTTTGTTGGCAAAAACCGAACGCATTGGTTCTGAGAGTATAATTGAGGAAGATCGCTTTGTCGCCGCTGTGGAATGGGCGGATTCACTTGGCACAGATATTATAAGTTCATCAGTAGCATATCGGGATTTCGACAATAGCGATGACGATTATTTTTTCGAAGATCTCGATGGTAAAACCACGGCATCTGCAAGAGCTATTAACTGGGCTTTTGATCGTGGTATTTTATCAACAATTACTGCCGGTAACTACGCACAATATTATTCCGATGGCGGATTGCACACGCCAACAGATGCTTATGGCGCCCTCAGCTGCGGGGCAGTTGACCTACAAGGTATAATTGCTTCCTTCAGCTCTCACGGACCTACCGCTGACGGACGCATTAAACCTGATTTATGCGCACGTGGAGTGGGCACCTATACTGCCTACGCTTCGTTAGACTATCCATATTCAAACCGGAGCGGTACCTCGTTTTCCACACCGCTAATTGCAGGTGCAGCCGCTCTGGTCATGGAAAAGCATCCGGAGCTTTCGCCGGCACAAATTACCGCACGTCTCAAGCAATATGCGTCTTATGCGGATTTTCCCGATAATCGATATGGGTGGGGAATTCCTGACGTATATCGATCCGTTTTTGAAACAGGTCTAACAACAGAAGATGGTGTCGTACACTCATATCCAAATCCATCGATTCAGAGTGTTTCCTTCCAGTTTCACTGGACAAATATCAAGCCGTCTAACATTAATACTCCCTTTAAAATATATAACCTGCTTGGAGAATTGGTCTGGAGGACAACATTAGCACCGAAATCAGCCGGAATTGGTGAACTTGTCCCGTGGAATTTAAAGAATATTAATGGGGGAATTGTCCCATCTGGGGTTTATATTGTGGCAGTAAAAGATGGACACACAACAATTAGGGGAAAGTTTCTTGTCTTACACTAACAACCATCGTATCATCACCCGTGTTGACAACCATATAAACTTGCTTTGGTCTAAAAAGGGAGATTGAAGTATGGATCAGCAAGAAATCGAGATAATTGAAAGAATAAAAAATGGCGATGAGATGGCTTTCCAGCAAATCATGAGCAAATATGGCGAAAGAGTCATGGGACTGGCTTTCCATTTCACGAAAAATTACCAGGACGCTGAAGACCTTTATCAGGAGACTTTTATAAAAGTTTATCGGAACATCAATTCTTTCCGGTTTGAAAGCGAATTCTTCACCTGGGTTTACCGTATCCTGGCTAATCAAGCATTTAATTATTTCCGAAAATCCAAACGGATGACGATCGTCGACCCGGGTGAAAATGATTACTTATGGGAAACTATCCCGGCTGATGAATCCTGTGAGCCGGATCAGGCAACGTTGAATTCATCACTGAGAGAAGAGATCGACCGGGCACTATTGCAATTATCATCACAACAACGGGTTGTGTTTATTTTAAAACATTATGAAGGTAAAAAGATCAAAGACATCGCATTAATTTTGGACTGTACGGAGGGAACCGTTAAGCGGTACCTGTTCCGGGCGACGCGAAAATTACAAACAATTTTAGTTAAAGCATAAAGTGGAGAAGCCCATGAAACAGCATAAACCATACGAAGACATGCTCCTGCTTTTCTTCTATGATGAATTAAAACCCGGTGATCGAAAAATATTTGAGCGCCATCTCGAGACCTGTGCGGAATGCAAAAACAATCTGGAGAGTTTAACGATACTGAAAGCTTCTTTGGAACAAGTCCCTAAAGCAGTTCCATCGACAACCTTGATTGAACGAGCCAACCTGAGGATTATGAATCAGATACGGCAAACCCAACGTTTCAAATTCAGCAATACAATTTCAAACTTGATAGACGATATTCAGGAATCTCTGGTTAGTGTGTTTGCCCGTCCGCGCTATCAACTGATTGCCATCGGGATCACCTTTATTTTAGGTGTTTTTATTGGAAAATTATGGTTAAGCAGTGGTTTGCGCAATGATCCCGGCATGCTGGCGAATTTTGTGAATTATCAGGCTTCGTTAACACAAACCGAAAAAGATAACTTACAGAAAACCATGGCGAATTACCTTCTCCATTCCGGGGGATTCGAAATCGCCGATCTCATACAAGGAACGCCAACAGATGATGAAGACGGTATTGTGGAAGTTAATATTAAGATGGAGCAGGATTTTGCCGTAAAGGGTGGTTTAGATGACCCGACCATCTTAAACATGCTCCGATATTCCGCCCTGCATGATAATGATAAAGCCCGCAGATTTCGGGCGATCAAATTATTATCAAAAACACCTCAGAATCACTACAACGAATCTATTATGATCTCCGTTGTTTTGAACGATTTGGAAAAAGAACTGCGAGTTCAGGCATTAGAGACATTGGCGTCATATACTATAAACGATCAGATTCTGGATACATATAAAACTATCGCACTGCGTGACAGCAGTAATTCTATGCGCTCAACTGCAATGGAACAGTTATATAACAATGCTGACGATACTGTTATTCCCGTTTTGGCGCTGATCGCCTCCAACGATGAAAATGAGACGATACGAGATACAGCCCAAAAATATCTTGATGAAATCGTAAAGGGCATTAATCAATCAAATACAAAATAGGTGTTGCTATGAAAACCAAATATTTAACAATATTTTTTATTCTTCTAATCGGCAGTCATTCGTTTGCACAGAAATTCGATTTCGATGGAATGCGCTACAGGGGCGAAATTAAAAAAGAATACAGCCTGTCGGAAAACGGGTCGCTGATCATGAAAAATATATGTGGCGATGTTGAAATAGTTGGCGAAGCCCGTAATGATATTCTGGTTACTGAAAAATTTAGCATTAACGCCTATTCCGAGTCCAGCGCAGAAAAGATATACCGGAGCCAACGCGCAAAATACATATTAAAAGGAAAAACACTGTTGATTGAAGGCGCGAGCAGCTCTCGAAGGTATCAAAGCGATTTTATCGTGCAGGTTCCTTCAAAATTCAACGTGGATATTAACACTAGCGGTGGCGACATCGTTGCAGAAACTATAAATGGTATCGTCGAACTTCATACCTCCGGTGGTGATATAGATGTTGTTGAAATCACCGGAAAACTCGATTTACGTACGTCCGGCGGTGACATTAATATTTGCAAAAGCCGTAAATATATAACCGCAGTTACCTCCGGTGGCGATATTTCGCTCAGCAGAATTGTTGGTAACCTGTATGCAAAAACTTCCGGTGGCGATATTACCGTCGAAGAGATGGAAGGCGATGGAGAGGTGAGAACTTCCGGTGGCGATATTTATGTATCGCGGATCAAAGGAAACCGCCTCGAAGCCAGCACATCGGGTGGCGATATAGGCGCCGATTATATCAACACTAACATTAAACTAAGCACTTCGGGCGGTGATATCAATATCGGTATATCCAAACTCAATGTGCGCTTGCACACCTCGGGTGGCGATATAGACATTAATGAAGTTGGCGGAAATCTGGACGCCGGCACCTCCGGTGGAGATATTTATGTTAAAAACGTTATTGGATTTTGTGACATTAACACCTCCGGTGGAGATATTGAGATCGAAACTGCCCGCAGCAAAGTAAAAACTACTGCATCAGGTGGTGATATTATCCTTTTATCTGTTTATGGAGCGGTCTATGCCCACACGTCTGGCGGGGATATCGAACTTCAGAAAGTTATCGATAAATCTATCAAGGATCATTCCATTAATATGAAGAGTTCCGGCGGAGATGTCCGTTTATACATCCCGGATAATATAGAAGCAGACGTCTTTGCCCAGATAACTGTCTATAATAAATGGGACAATAATCAAATTCGTTCTGATTTCCCGTTAAACATCAACAAGGAGCGCCAGGGTTCTAAACTAATCATCACTGGCGAAGGGCGAATAAACGGCGGTGGCGATGACATCACCCTGAAAACCAGCGGTGGTGATATAAAGATCAACAGAGTGCTTTAATAATTTAGGAGTTGCAAATGCCGTATGAGCATTTAAGATTTGTGAGGTTTACAATGAAGAGTGGTATTGTTATCTGTTTAAGCCTGTTCCTTACCTTTTCGATCGCCGGTGAAAGAGTCACAGAACAGCATGACGTCCCTTTTAAGGGAGAAGAAGAACTGGATGTTGGCATTGAAATCGGATTAGGAAAACTGGATCTCAAAAGCAACGGGGGCGGCAAGTATATTATGCAGTCAGAAATCACCTATTCGAAAGAACTATATAAGCCTGAGGTTGTATATAAAACGGTTGGCAAACGGGGAAAACTACGATTAATCTCTAAACAAATTGATAAAAGCCGCTTCTGGGGACATTCCAAAAAAAGTTCGTCTGCGAATGTAAAAAACAACTATTGGCGAGTCTCAATGATCGAAACAATACCGACAGCCTACAATATTGATTTAGGGCTCGGGAGGGGGATATTGGATTTCACGAACCTGAAAGTAAACAACCTGAGCCTTGCGTGCGGCTTGAGCGACGTCGTCGTTGAATTCACAAAGAGCAATAAAGAACGGATTCGAATGCTGGTTATTGAAACAGGTCTGGGAAATGTCGAAGCATACGGTCTCGGCTACGCAAATATGGATAGGTTTGACGTTGAGTGCGGACTTGGATCGACGAATCTACGCTTTGATGGAGATTTAAATCGGGATGTCAAAGGACGCATTACCGTTGGTCTCGGATCGGTAAACATTGAAATCCCCGAAAAATACGCGGTTCAGATCGAAGCCGAAAGTTCATTTCTATCTTCTATAAATTTCAGGGGATTCAGAGAAATTGAAGAAAATGTTTACCGAAGTAAAAACTGGAAAAGCGCCAAAAAACGCATTTATATGATCGTGGAGATCGGTCTGGGAAGTGTCGATATTGATTGGATAGATTAACCCTACAACGTCAGTTAATAAGTTTTATACCAAATATGGAGTCATTAGAAATTCCTATATACGATATACTGAATGCTAAATTTGGAAGTTACGTAATAGGGTTAAGATAAATAGATTACTATATACGTAGCGTGGTTCAATATATTGGACTGCGCTTTTTTATTCTTCCAAAAAATCTTCTCGAACCAATACCAGGATATAGGAATGGGGCACAATTATAAACTTTTTCCCCTCAAGCTCTATCTCTATGGCATATTTCCGCAAAAAGATGGCATAATCGCCCTCTTCCGCCTGTAGGGGCAAATACTGGAGCTCTTTATGCCCAGACGCCCAGGGTTCATCGCTCGAATCATCCGCCGATGGGAGCGGAAATCCAGGACCAACCTTTACAATGTATCCACCCTGAACATTTTCCTTTTCCTTTACACCGGGAGGCAAATACAAGCCAGAAGGCGTTTTCGAATTGTCGGTATCCGGGTCGATTAACACCCGGTCACCAACAAGAATAATTTCTTTTTTACCCTTCATCATATATAAATTTACCAATTATATATGTAATCCCAAACGTGAATTTTCAGGTAAATACCGGTTGGCAATTTTTAACCAGGCATGTGTTTATTCGCATTAGGAACTTTTTATGAAAACCCGTAAAATATACTAACGTAACTTTTTTAATAATACTGAATCAACTAATTAGAACGTAAGAATTAACGATAACAGCTCTTGTCAGGAGGAATCAAGTGAACGACAAAATCTACGATGTTGTCATTATTGGCGGTGGCCCAGCTGGCTTAACAGCCGGAATCTATACTTCAAGAGATAAGAAGGATACACTTTTGTTAGAAAAAGCAATTGTTGGCGGACTACCTGCATCAACTGACTTGGTGGAGAACTATCCGGGATTTCCCGACGGGATTAAAGGAATAGAACTGATGAATAAGTTCAAAAAGCAAGCAGAGAAATTTGGAGTAAAATTCAGTGATTTTGATGAGGTGAAAAATATTGAAACAACAGATAAAGATATCATGGTGAGAACAGAGAGACATGAATATTCTGCTCGGACAGTTATAATTGCCTCGGGTAGTGTTCCTAAAAAATTGGGCGTTTCCGGTGAAGATAAATTTATGGGTAGAGGAGTATCTTATTGTGCGACTTGTGATGGTCCGCTATTTAAAGATAAGGATGTTGCTGTTATTGGTTGTGGAAACTCAGGTTTACAAGAAGGAGGGTCTCTTCTAAATCATGTAAAAAGTATAAAGTTCGTGGAATTTTTACCGCATATGAATGCTGAAAAAATACTGCAGGAAAGATTGAAGCGGCATGAAAACACAAGTTTTCTTCTTAATCACCAGCTCTTATCAATTAATGGCGATGATTTTGTCCAATCTATTAGAGTGAAAGATCGTTCGAGTGGAGCGGAAAAGCTGATTAATATAGATGGTGTTTTTGTTTATGTCGGTTTTTTACCGAACACGAAATTTTTATCTAAAAAGAATTCTTCAGGGAAAGACGTAGTTGAATTGGATGATTATGGCTATATCATTACGGATAGATACATGAGGACATCACTACCCGGAGTATTTGCTGCCGGCGACGTGCGTTCAAAGAAATTCCGCCAAATCGCCGAAGCGGTAGGCGATGCGACGGTCGGAGCGCTTTCCGTTTCAGAATATATCAGCGAACTAAATTGATTTTCTAATAAAACAAAATTGCTGCAACCAAAAACCGGACAATAAAATGAAAAGAACAATATTTATTTTTTTACTGGCATTGTACGCCTTGACCGGCAATCGTAATATTCAAGCGTGTACAACCGGGCTCGCGCATTCCGGCGTCACATCGAATGGTCATGCCCTGTTGTGGAAAAACCGGGATTCCGGCTTTAAAGACAATGAAGCGGCATTTTTCAGACATGCTAATTTTTCCTTTATCGGAATCATCAATGCTGACGACACTACCCAAATATGGGCGGGTGTCAACAATTATGGTTTTGCGATCATGAACGCCGAATCCCGTGACATGGCGGTTCCTGACGAAGACACTCAATACGATGACGAAGGCTATTTGATGAAAGAGGCTTTGAATAATTGCAAAACAATCGATGACTTCGAAGCGATGCTAAAAATGAGCAACGCAACCGGCAGAAAAGTAACCAGCAATTTCGGCGTCATTGACGCCACTGGCAATGCAGCCTTCTTCGAAACCGGCAATCACGAATATTTCCGGTTTGATACCTATAGCACATCTGGTAAAGAAAAATTTCTGGTCAGGGCGAACTTTGCTCAACGGGCTCGTTCCGGTAAAGGATATGGTCAGATTCGATATGGTCGCGCTGTCAACCTTCTCCGGAATGCGCTTGAAAATGGAAACTTAAACTATAAACATATTTTATCAGTAGTTTCTAAAGATATCCACCTGCCCGATTCCATTCTTGCTGCAGACACCACTTCTGCCGATAAGCGCAAAACCAGAGATACCGTCAATCGCTACCGAACAGTTTCCTGTGCTGTATTTGATGGAGGAGGCAATGGGGAAGATCCGCGCTTTACCACATTCTGGTGCACACTTGGAGAACCTGTTGTTTCAATCTCTGTTCCTCTCTGGGTTTTCGCAGGTAACGTTCCATCGCAAATGGTTTCGCCCACCGGATCACCTCTTAACAAGACATTCCAGAAAATCAAGCGACAATTATACCCGGAAGACACCTGCATTGATCTTAATCAGGTCAACCGTATTCAACATATTCTATACAAGGGACAGAAAAAGATTTTCCGAAAAACAGAAAATATCCTGAAAGAATGGTGTCGCCATAATCCTACACCGGAAGAGGTATCGCGTTTCCAGGATCAGATGGCGGCAATTGCGGTTCAAACCGCCCAAAAAGTACTAACTCTACTCGAAAACAAATAACTGTTATTGGGGAATTATTTCACTGAAAATTCGATTAATATTCTGCACATTCTTCTGCATATATTCCACAATTTTATCATGCAGGTCATCGGCAGATCTGAATTGAGTATGGCGTGATTGGTTGAGCGGTTCAATAATATCATTTAAATATTTAATCTGAAGCTCGTCGTTGTCGGAAACAATCAGGCGATATAAATCTCTTACATGTTTTAAAAAATAATAATTTTTATCCAGTTCCGCGAAAACCTCCCGATAATCCGCCAAACGTTGTGATAATAGTTTAAACAACTTCGGCGATATTGGATCTACAATAGCGAACCGAGCCTTAAGAATAAATAGAAAATTCTCAAGATCTCTTAATCCTCCCGAACTCTCTTTGATATCAACGGTATCTGAATCGGCATGGTATTCATGCCGTGACGCAATCTCCTGCTTTAGTGATTGCGTAAAATCCTGATTGTTTTTAAATATATACGGTTCAATTATTTCCCGCTCAAATACGTCTTTAAAGTGGGCGCTGCCGACAATCATCCGCGCTCCCAATAACTGTGACCTATCAATAAAAGCATTTTCATTGGGATTGTTGAAAAATTCTTTAAGGTTCTGAAAAGTAGTCACATAGTTCTTGAAACGATCGGCAAATCTGTAATGTGCCATAATCGACCGTTGAATTATATACTTGTTCATTTTCAAAATTATCTTGTTTGCGAATTGCAGCATTTCTTCATCTTCAGAATTAAGCAGAATAATCAAATCATAATCATCGTCAAACGATTGACTGCGGGCATGACCGCCGGCGGCAAAAACAGCTAATAAATCCTTCGTTTCCGGAATATGATATTCCATTTCCCGGGAAACTAACTCCCGACAAAGATCGAACAGAATCTGGATATAATTATCAGAAAATATTGTAAAATGCTTGTTTACTTTTTCGAAGGATTCGCCATTTATAAGCCGAATACCCAGTCGTAAAAATTCAAAATCGTAGTAATCGCCCAGTTTATCAATGCGGATCGAAAGAGTTTCAAAATTATCCAGATTTCTCAGCAATCCGTCGGCAATCTGGGCAAATTTTGATTGATTATTTAATAATAAAATATAGGCGGCGTTAGAATTAAAAACTCTGTGAACAAATCGCTGGAAATAGTAGGCGCTGTTTTTGTACAGTTTACAGAGCGTGATCAAATTCTTTTGAATGTTCCTGATATCCGGCTTCCAGATTGGATGATCGATAATGGCAATTAGCTTCTCGAGGTGGTGTTCGTTCAAAAGTACGAGAAAATTATTCATCATACGCGGGTCGAAATTCAAAACATGACAAAGACGGCTAATATTTTCCTGTGTGCTTTCCAGGCGCAGCATAAATTCATCTAAGAAACCCATAATAAAATCCGATTCAGCCGAATGGGGTCGATGTTTCGTGATAATCGTGATTAATGATATCAATGAGTACGGCGACAAGCGCCCCCACCGCACATATGTCTTTACCAGTGATTTCATCTGTTTATCAGGCAAGGAAAGAAAATCTTTCAGGAAACGATCAAGCAATATCTCGTCATTTCGGTCCAGGATGGAAAAAATATCATCCCAGAATCGGGTTCCCCGGAAAAAACCGGACGTTTTAACGAACTCTATGGCAATATTAATGTTAGGAATCTCATCTGAATCTTCCGCCACCGTGCTTTGTGTGATCGGCGCAAATATCGTTATGTTGTAAAGGTGCTTACTAATTTGTCGGATCAAGTTCTCTGCGCCATGCCGTGCAATTTGCTGATGATCCTGGTAATGAATTAAAAGTTGAGTGTATGCGGGGGAAAAGACTTTGTCTTCATAACCCATTGCCAGAGCAACCTTTTGAAGGTTATCCGGCACAAAATTTTCTTCAAGATAAATTTCTTCCTCCTGAACAACAAACAGTTGATACAAAAATCTGAATGTCTCAAAAAAGGTAAGTGCTTGTTGAACCCGTATATAATCATCGCGGTTAGCCAAATCGGTTTTCAAAAGCACGTCCAGTACTTCCAGAGAAGTGCTTCGGTCAATGCCCTTCCAGGTCTTTATAGCAAAGATGATCGCTTTCAGCATGCGCAAGGCGTCTTGCTTGGGATTCAGAATATTTTCGGAAGCTTCCATCATTATCAGATCCCGGATTTCACCCAATAAACCCCGCAGACAACCCTCGTGATACCTGTTATCCTGACCAGGGTGATAAAAATACCGGTCCAGAATTTCCCGCTTAAACTGGTGAAATAACTTTAGCCGACCAAGTATCGGCACCGCATTGAGCATCTCACTGAGAATGACAAAATCCTGTATTTCGTCATCCAGAAGATCATGATATTCCTGAATCGATGCGGAATAACCTCGTTTGCCGACATGCTCAGATAAGTGAAAGTGAAGCACGCTGGCATTTTTCAACATTTCATTGTTCAAGGCGCCAAAAGCTTTGGTTATGATTGCCCTTTTGCCCTGCCCTTTATCAATAATACCAAGGTCAATATCATCCTGGTCAACTCGTGTACCAACACAACATACTATAAAATCCGGACGGTTGTTAATCGGCAGAAAAATATCTGTAAGCACCGACATATATGCACCACTTAACATCCGGAAGTCAGAACCGGTTCTCAGTAAGAATCTATAATAATTATCATATCGGTTCGACGGTGATGAAAGATTCATCTGAAAAACATCAAGCGCCTTGATATTCATCAGTAAAAATTGAAGTGAATAGTAACACCCCAGCATTTCCAGAAGAGTTTCGCGGTCTTTAATAAAATCCGTGATTAACTTCATTTCCTTAGTCGGCTGTGATGAAAAACGAAGCAGTTGAAACTGATCAATCAAGTGCCGGGCATCGATGAGCGAAACTAGCGCATCAAAATTCTTTTCTATATTATAACGATGTTTTTTGTGGTGATTCCCTAGAGCGGACACGCGCCCGAAAAGATCAATGGTCGAAAAGTCAATTGTATGAATCACAATATCTTTCGCACTTGAGGTTTATAAAAGAGAGCCGTGTTTTTCAAGCCAGTTAACGGCTAATTCGATACCTGTGTAAAATGCCTTTATGTTGATTTCTTCGGTCCCTTTGGGCACCCTGGCGCGAATTGCATGTTTAACCGAATCTTCCGAAACAACTCCTGACAATTTCGTAATGATACCAAGCGCTATGATATTTGACACCAAAAATTTTCCCAGGCGTTCAACGGCAGATTGGATAATCGGAAGGGCAACTACTCTATAGTTCCCTTTTGGAATATTCGTAACCATTTGCGAGTCTACCAATAAAATCCCACCTTCTTTCAGATCAACGACATATTTGTCGCAGGCTTCTTGGGTCAACGCCAGCATAATATCTATATTCTCAGCTTTCGGATAATCTATATCTCCATCGGAAATAATAACCTCGGAACGGCTGGCGCCTCCACGGGCTTCCGGACCATAGGATTGACTTTGGGTCGCATTTAAACCGTCATAAATCGCAGCAGCCTCAGCCAGGACTTTTCCCACCAGGATCAATCCCTGACCACCTGAACCGCTTAACCTAACTTCATATCGAAATGCCATGTTTTTCTCCATTGATTATTGATTAATCTGTTTGGCTTTATCAATAACCTCTTTGTATCGTTGCAGGTAATTGTTTTGTTCCTTATCAACAAACACGCCCGTAATGATTTTTCCTTGCAATTCTTCTTCCGACATTTTCTGAGCGCGTTCAATGCCAACAGAATTTTTCTTCTGAAACATTATCATATCGACGCCGTTGCCCTCTTTGTTCCTCCGCCCGTAGGAAGTAGGACAGGGCGTCATAATTTCCACGACCGAAAACCCCCTTTTCAAAAACGCCTGTTCGATGTATCTGTCAGTCTTACCGACATGATAAACTGTCGATCGCGCCACATACGCTGCACCGGCGGCTTGGGCCAGACGACTGATATCAAAGGGCGCATCCGGGTTCCCGTAAGGTGCTGTTGAGGCTTTCTTGCCAATAGGCGTTGTTGGAGATGCCTGTCCGCCTGTCATACCGTAAATATAGTTGTTATAGATAATAACCGTTAGGTCAGTATTTCTTCGGGCGGCGTGAATAAAATGATTCCCCCCAATTGCCGTGGCGTCGCCATCTCCGCTGACAATAATGATATGCAGGTTGGGCTTTACAATCTTCAATCCCGTCGCAAATGCAATTGCCCGCCCGTGAGTCGTGTGCAGGGTGTTAAAATCCACATATCCCGGAGTACGACTGGAACACCCAATGCCGGAAACCATGGCAATATCATCTTTTTCCCAACCAAGCTTGTCAATCACTCTTAAAATTGATTTTAAAATAATTCCGTGACCACAACCGTCGCACCAGATGTGCGGCATTTTTTCTTCTCTCAGGTAATACAAATAATCCATTACTGTTCCTATGAAATTATGGCTTCATAAATTTCGATCGGCGTGATGGGTTCACCATCAATTTTATTGACCCGGACAACGGGTTTTTCTCGGCGCGTTGCCCATTCGACCTCATGAGCAATCTGTCCCAGGTTCATCTCGGCAACAACGATTTTCCTAACAGGCTTATAGAGCGCTTCTATTTCTTTATCAGGAAAAGGCCAGATTGTTTTCAAGCGCAACAGACCAGCTTTCACGCCTTTTTCCCGGGCATTGATTACGGCGCGCTTTACAGAGCGGGCAGTTGACCCAAAGGAAATCACCAACACGTCCATATCATCCGTATTAAATGTTTCTACCTCTACAATGTCGTCGCGAAAGCGCTGAATTTTGCGATTTAGTCGCAACATCTGAGCTCGGATTTTTTCAGGATCATTGGTTGGAAAACCGGTTTCATCATGTGCCAGTCCCGTCACATGATAGCGATAACCTTCACCGAAATTCGCCATTGCCGGTATATCCGAATCATCCATTTTATAGGGTAAATAGTTTTCAGGAGTATCTATAGGTTTTTTGCGATCAATTATTTCGATTGTTGACGGATCTGGAATCTCTATTTTTTCAGTAAGGTGTCCGATTATTTCATCACTTAATAATATCACCGGCATACGGTACTTTTCCGCCAGATTAAACGCTCTGACTGTCAAATCGTAGGTCTCCCTTACCGATGATGGGGACAGTACAATAATCGGATGGTCCCCGTGGGTTCCCCAGCGCGCCTGCATGACATCGCTTTGGGCGGCATGAGTCGGAAGCCCGGTGCTGGGTCCGCCACGTTGAACATTCACAATCACACAGGGAACCTCCGCCATAGCGGCAAAACCAATATTTTCCTGTTTTAAGGAAAAGCCGGGTCCGCTGGTGGCTGTCATTGTTTTTGCGCCTCCAAGGGAGCCGCCGATAACGGCGCCCATAGCTGCGATTTCATCTTCCATCTGAATAAAATGCCCGCCTACAACCGGAAATCTCAGCGCAAGAACTTCCGCAATTTCCGATGAAGGAGTAATGGGATATCCGGCAAAGAAACGACATCCCGCCGCGATTGCTCCTTCTGCGCAGGCGACGTTGCCCTGCCACATACGAACGTTTGGGTTGGGTTTTTTTTCCACAAAAACTCCCACTATTTTTTGATTGATTCAGCTATATCGGGTGGTGTCACGGTAATCGCGAAATCGGGACAGAGCTTCTCGCAAAGTTTACAGGCAATACAATCTTCGGGTCTGGCAATTACGGGATAAAACCGTCCCATGTCATAGACACTTTTAGGGCAAAAGTACACACATATTTCACAGCTTTTACACCACTTTTCATTTATTGTAATTTTAGAGATTTTTTTCATAACTGAATACTACTTTTTACTTATTGAGAATTCTTACACTATGGCCTTGACTATAAAAGAGCTTTTCTATTGAATAATATCTTGTATGTTAAAAACCTAAACATATCTGAGGACAATATTTATGCCAAACATCGTTCTATGGTTTTTGGATAGTAAGCTTCACCGGATTTGTCTCCATATGTATCCGGGCTCCGAGCGGCAGCGTTAAGCGCCGACGAATATGTCCATAAGCCAGATTCGTTATCACCGGAAAATCGTAACCTCCCAGCACATCATGCAAAAAATCCGTCATTGTAAAAGAACGTTTGGGATTTTTTGGAAAACATTTTACAAAATGCCCCAGCAGTAAGCCGGATATCTGTTCAAAGACGCCATGCAGTCTTAATATATGCAAATGTTTGTCCAGATGATATGTCTTCTCGCCGATATCTTCAATGACCAATACTGCGCCTTTCAAATCGGGCATATACATCGTTCCCAGCAAGGGCGTTACTAATGACAAGCAGCCCCCCACCAAAGCACCTGTGGCGGTTCCGTGACGAAATACCTTCATTTCCTCTTCCTGAGGGTTTTGAAGTACTAAAGGATATGGATGAGCTGTAATAACTCTCCAGAGCCATTCTTCAGAAAAGGAATCAAAATTGTTCCCCATATCAGACGCCACCATGGGCCCGGTATAACTGATCCAACCTAACTTGTTCAACAACGCCATCTGAAGAGCCGTTGCATCAGAATAGCCCACGATCATTTTCGGGGGGATTTTTTTAAGTTTGTCATAATCGATTTTATCTATGATCCGTAACAGTCCATAACCGCCGCGCACACAGATTATACCTTTTACCTCGGGATCCAGGATAAATCGTTCCAGCCATTTCAGGCGCAATTCGTCATTCCCGGCGATATAGAATTTGCCGCGGGTTAAATTCGGAGCTGATTTGATCTGATAACCACGATTTTCCAGGTATTCAATACCCTGTCTAACATTTTTACGGTGCGCAGCACTCGCCGGAGCAATAATTCCTATAATATCGCCCGGCGTTAAGACATTTGGAAATTGATACATCAGTTTACTTCCCATTAATCACCGCTAAAATTGCACTAACTATTTTGAAAGATAAAGGCTTTTATAAAATATTTCTGCTTTTTCTTGACTTCACGATAGACTTTCTCTTTTTTAAGTTAAAAAATTATCCAACAAATTATGTTTTTTTCGTTAAAATGTTTTAACTTATTGTCCAAGACTGGACGGAAAGCATATTGATGATCGGAAAATACTATCAATTACCCATAATTACTTTCATAAAAATGTAACGATGAGGTTATGTATGAAAATGAGAGCCTGTAATCGAATCAGCATTGGGTTGTTTTACCTGATGATGCTTATTTTGATGTTTTCCACAAACGGATTCGCACAATTGGATAGCTTAGTCGATACTGTTGCCGGAAAACAGGAGATGGAATTCCAAGAGTCTGTTGAGGAACAAGCCGTTGGAGATATTCAGACCTTGCGTCAGTTTATCATAGATTCTTTGCAGCTCGTTCACGAAGAGTCATTTCAGCAGCAACAAGACTCAATTGCTACGCTTTACAACAACCAAATTGCCGACAGTTTAAATCAAATTAGCGACGAAAAATCCGCCCTTGAATACACTGTTCAATTGCTGGATAGCACTATTAAATCTCTTCGAGACAGCCTGATGATTCTGGGCGACCAATCACGCGTTTTTGAAGATATGGACGCCGGATATGATCTGATTCTGGAGGCAAAATATTTTAATTATGAAAAGACCTTAAAGCGGGAAGAAAAAAAGACAAAAAGCGGTTTTCGAATCCGCTCATCAGAAATCGAAAACATCTATCCTTTTCAAATAGAAGAGCTGGAAAAATATATCGATCGTTTTTATCTTGATGCCCGCTGTGATTCCGTTCAGGACTATCTGACACAAATATATATTCGCCAGCAAGATTGGACGAATGCCGAGCTATCAATAATTAAATTTATTTACCTGTATCCCGAATCACCTTTATATGAAGAAATAAAAACGATTCGTTCAGGTATATTTCAGACGGAAAAAAGATACAAGGATTATTCTGATTACCTTATGACTATTGTCAGCACAACGCCGGCATATCCCAAAATGGATATACGTTATTTTAAGTTCGTTGAACTATTAAAAGATTTTCCCGATACCGACATCAAAGCGAATTTTTTGAAAGAGGCACGAAAATTCCTTGATCTCTATCCTTTTTCAAGCCAGGCGTCTAAAGTATGTATGTGGATTGCAGAAAATTATGCTCAAAGCCAAAGGTCTCAGAGTGCCTTCATCACATATAAGCGTCTGATGATTTTTTATCCCAACAGCCTTGAAATGCCTCTCGCCCTTTACCATACTGCCCGAACTCAGGAAAAGGACTTCGGAGAATATCAAAATGCTCTAGATACATACTACCAGTTTATTGAACAATTCCCGGGTGATACTCTGACATGCTACGCACATAACCGCATAGCAACAATTGCCGATGTCCAATTAAAGAATTGGGAAAAAGCAACTGAAGCATATCAAACAGCCGCCAATCTTTTCCAGGCCAACAATAAGCCTGAAAAGAGCATAAAAACATTAAAGAGAAAAGCGGTGATCCTTGCCGATGAAATGAACCTCATACAGGATGCTATTTCAACCTATTTATCAATAGATGAACGATTTCCCGGCACGACCGGCTCACACGAAGCTATTCTAGCCGCCGGCGACCTCCATAGTCGTCATAAACAATACGAATCTGCAGTAGACAAATACATGAGCCTGTTTGAAAAATATCCCGATTCTGATAAAACGCTTCCTGCTATGGAAAAAACTGTTGAAATCTATAATGAAGAGCTTAGCGATCAGGATAAAACTATCGAAATACTTAATTTGATCATTACTAATTACCCTGAAACAAAAAGCGAAGCCCGGGCTAAAAAATTACTTAAGAAGCTGGAAAAGACAAAATAATCGAGTAACATATATAACTATATGTAAAACTGGGTATAATAGACAAATAATGGTGGCTGAAATAGCGGTAATCGATTAATACTCAGCGAATTACAGAGAATTTTTATATATTAAGATAAAAATGGTTAAGAAAACATGTCCCAGATGTCACTCTAGACAGACAAAAAAA
>JADHWC010000033.1 GCA_016783665.1 Fidelibacterota bacterium
AGTTTTCTTAAATGCCAAGTTGAAGAAAAGATAATAATGCAGATCAATATCGAAAAAATTGAAAATATTTATATCTTTTCACTTGAGGGGAATTAAGATTCGAATACGTCTGGTGATTTAGAAAAAAAAACTAATTCCGGCAATCGATCAAAACAATCCAAAATTCATCCTCGATTTCTCAAAATTACATTATATCAGCAGCGCCGGATTACGCGTACTTTTGGGAGTAGCCAAAAAGTTGAATCAGTTCAGGGGAAAACTTATTCTCTGCTCCGTTAAAAGTGATATCAAAGAAGTATTTGAAATCGCAGGTCTCTTACAAATCTTCCCGATATGCGACGCTCCGGAAACGGCAGCGCGCAAGATTTTAGAGTAACTATATATTATCGCGGACATTAACCTAAATTTCCATAAATGACAATTTTTTCTTAACACACCCCCTTAGTATGTTTTCCAGCGGTTCTTCCAGCGGATGAGCTGTATAGAACCTCCAAGCGATTGATCAATTGTCATTATCTGCAATGAATGATAATTGCACTCTAAAATGAGATCATAACGATCCAATAATTTATTAGGACCACCCCCCTGTTCAGAATTAATTGGACTGCGATCTTCATATAGTATCCCCACTCGATCGTTATTTAACAGAATATCTCCTTTATCATAGATAATTTTATTCAGTACGATGGTTTCTCCTTCTTCTGTAGTAAAAATATCATCGTTTAAATAAACGTTTTTTCGATAGTATTCGGTGACGTCATAAAAATTCAATTCCGGAAGCGGGAGTTTATCCAGATAATTCCATAATTTGATATCGGACATTTCAGCAGCCGATATCATAAAACTAATTAAATTTCCACCAATCCAGTGAGACGTTTGATGATCATCCCATGAACCACTCCATGACGAAGGATTAATAATGACCGGTAAATTTCTATATAAGAGGATATTATCGATGAATGTGCATCCGGTACGCCCTTTTATTCCAATCCTGAATACCTTTTGATTTAATCCGCCGAAATCAATCGTATCATATACTTTCATCCGGTTTTCATAACCTGGCGAAGCAGCAAACTGTCGATCGAGAACAACTTCGACTTTCAACCAAATTGTGCCCGGGAATAATTGGTCTATATCCGGTAATGACCGTAAGTCCACAATCCACTGATTTGTCCACCCTGGAATTGGAACTTCGTGGTACGGTATCACTACAAAAGGTGTAACATTGCCCGGATGATTAAGATAAAACGTGTCAACATTAACCGGTTCTATTCTGTACCAGTACAATTCAGGTGGCTTTGCCAAAACTTTTTTAAACAGAATCACCTTCCCGGAAGCGATTGTGTCTTGATCCATAACTAATTGATTTATTTCCGACAAATACACCTGTGAGTACATATTTTCAACCCGCGCAGTAACAACGGCGGACAGCTTGAGTATATCTCCTTTTTCTACAATTAGCGAGGAATTAGACCAGTATCTACCATTATTAATATTACCAACGATTACTGCCTTTAAAAGTTGTACCTGCGCAAAACATGTTGCGGAAAGTATAAAAACACAGAAAATAACGGCAAGAATTCTAACTATTTTGATCTGGCGCATGATGAAATATACTCAAATTTTATTAATTGTAGAATTACTTTACAAATGCCGAACAAATATTAAAATTTCTTCTACCACTCTTTGATAAGATTTATTAACTTTAAAAAGTGAAAATATTAAGCCCCAAAATAGCATTAAAATTAAGTCAAAACCAAAATATTCGACTAAATAAACACTATTAATAAAGAGGTGATATATGTGCAATGCAAAATTCACTTTGCCGGATCCGGTAAACGAACCAATACTCGCATATCGGCCGGGCAGCCCTGAGCGTAAAGAACTCAAAAAAGTATTAGACAAAATGTCGAATGAACAAATCGAAATTCCACTCATTATCGGTGGGAAAGAGGTAAAAACCGGAAACACGGCAACATGTGTAATGCCACATAATCATAAACATATTCTTGCCGTATATCATAAAGCCGGTTCCAGGGAAGTTGAAATGGCTGTTGAAGCGTCACAGGAAACATGGAAAACCTGGTCGGTAATGCCCTGGTGGGAACGGGCAAGTATTTTCAAAAAAGCCGCCGCACTTTTAGCCGGTCCATGGCGGGCAAGATTGAATGCATCGACTATGTTAAACCAGAGTAAAAATGTATTTCAGGCTGAAATCGACGCAGCTTGCGAATTGATCGACTTCTGGAACTTTAATACAAAATACATGGAACAGATCTACGAACAGCAGCCCTCATCTTCTGCGAGTCAATGGAACCGACTTGAACAACGCGCCCTCGAAGGGTTCGTTTTTGCCGTGACGCCATTCAATTTTACCTCAATCGCCGGAAACCTGCCGACTGCACCGGCTATAATGGGAAACACCGTATTATGGAAACCGGCATCCTCAGCCGTCTTTTCTGCATACTATCTAATGCGTCTGTTTGAAGATGCAGGAATGCCTGCCGGTGTAATCAATTTTATTCCCGGTTCAGGTCGCAATGTTGGTCCCAATGTGCTTTCAAATCCGAAACTTGCTGGAGTTCATTTTACAGGCAGCACCGAAGTATTTCAGAACATGTGGAAAGTTATCGGTGAAAATATTTCATCCTATGCAACATATCCGCGAATCGTCGGAGAAACCGGAGGTAAAGATTTCATCTTTGCTCACAGTAGCGCCGACCTTGATGAACTGAATACCGGTATCGTTCGTGGCGCTTTTGAATTCCAGGGACAAAAGTGTTCTGCCGCATCGCGAGCCTATATTCCTAAATCTCTTATGCCTGAATTAAAGACCAAACTTACCGAGACAATCAAATCCATCAAAAAAGGTGATGTCAGGGATTTTACCAATTTCTTTAACGCCGTGATTGACAAGGCTGCCTATGAAAATATTACAGCCTATATCGAGTATGCCAAAGGTGCCAAAGATGCTGAAATCCTCATTGGCGGATCTTATGATGATTCCGTTGGATATTTCATCGACCCCACAGTGATTGTCACTACAGATCCTCATTTTAAAACAATGGAAGAAGAAATTTTCGGACCGGTTATTACTCTGTATATTTATGAAGATGATAAATTCGATGAAACTTTACACATTTGTGATCAAACCTCCCCTTATGCATTAACTGGTTCTATTTTTGCCAAGGATCGTCATGCCGTATCAAAAGCCTCCAAAACTCTGTTACATGCAGCCGGTAATTTTTATATCAATGATAAACCCACCGGAGCCGTCGTTGGACAACAGCCATTTGGCGGCAGTCGCGCTTCCGGCACCAATGACAAAGCCGGCAGCATGATCAATTTACTTCGCTGGGTATCACCGCGAACAACCAAAGAACTTTTTACCCCTCCAAAAGATTATCGCTATCCCTTTATGGAGGCAGAGTAATAACGTTTCAGTTCTGGAAAAGCCCCACATGTGGGGCTTTTACTTCCAATTTCTCTTAAAAAAAAGAAACTTACCAAACAGGATAAGTTTCTTTTAAGCTATAAAACCGATGACCCGATATTATCTTTTTTCCTTAATCTTGGCGGCTTTACTTTTCAGTCTCCGCAGGTAATACAGCTTTGCCCGACGGACTTTTCCGACTGAAAGACGGACAATGCTGCCAAGTTTTGGTGAATGGAGAGGAAAAATTCGTTCGACGCCAACACCGTTCGAAACTTTTCTGACCGTAAAGGTCTCATTTATCCCACCGCCACTTCGGGCTATAACTACACCTTGAAAACGTTGCGTGCGTTCTCTATCACCTTCAATAATTTTATATTCGATTGCCACAGTATCGCCCGCCTTAAATACAGGAATATCTGATCTCAGCTGATCTGCAGTAGCCGCAGCAAGTTTATCCATCTTTTCCTCCAAAATCATTACCAGTTTTAGATTTTAACAATTCTTTTCGTCTTTCTTTTGTTCGTTTCAGACGTTGCTCATAACGCCACTTATCAATTTGAGCATGGTTCCCAGACAACAATACATCAGGAACCTTTAAAGTACGATATTCACGGGGGTGAGTGTAGATTGGACCTTCTAACATTTCATCAGCAAAGGAATCTGTTTCGGCGGATTCATAGGTATTCAGGACTCCGGGAACATGACGAATAACTGCATCGGCAATTACAAGTGAAGGAAGTTCTCCTCCTGTTAATACATAGTCTCCAACACTGATTTCATCAGTGACTAAATTATTGATGACTCGTTCATCAATACCTTTATAATGTCCGCAGAAAAAGATCAAATCCGACTCTTTAGCCAGTTCCAACGTCATCTGATGGTTAAAGACTTCACCTTGAGGCGATGGACAAATCACCTTAAAAGAATCTATTCCAATTATTTCTTTTAATTTATCATATGCCCGGAAGAATGGTTCCGGTTTTAAAACCATTCCGGCGCCTCCGCCATAAGGTGTATCATCAATCTGACGGTGTTTGTCTTTGGTGAAATCCCTTAAATCCCAGACATGATAGCTGACAAATCCATTTTCACTCGCTTTTCTGAACATACTTTCAGAAAGACTGATTCTTGGTATTTCCGGAAAAGCAGTTATGAAGTAGATATTCATCCTTGATCCATCCCGTCAATTAATGTCACCTGTATTTGTCTTTTTCTTGTATCGATCAATCTGATAAACTCATCCACTAAAGGAATAATCACCTCTTCCGATTCGGTCTTAACGATCAATCGTTTCTGAGGGGCGCTGTTATCAACTTCGTAAACCTTTCCGATATATTTATAATCAGGTTCTGAATAAACCTGATATCCAATGAATTGAACCGGACTGTCATGAGTCATCCAGGAATCCGGAATAAAAATATTGATTCCCTTTAGATAATCAGCTTCTTCCCGTGAATTGACATCGTTCAATTTTAAAAAAGCGCTGCTTCCCTGGATACGCAGATATTCCACATTCCAGGGGTGCAGATGGCTAGCACTATCCCCTAACCATACGGTCCTTAATCGTTTTTCAAATTCGATGTTTGCAGATATCAACGATACAAGCAATTCACCCTTTAATCCACGGCTCTTTTTAACGAATCCTAAAGGGAAATTTGCTTCTATTGACATCCACAATTATTCAATGATTTCTAAGATCGCTCGTTTTTGCCCCTGTTTCGCTGCTGCTGCAGTTAAAAGGATTCTCAATGCTTTGGCAGTGCGACCTTTTTTCCCAATTACCTTACCAAGGTCACCTTCTTTGACCTGCAATTCCATAATGACGGTTTTTTCGCTGTCAATCTGAGTAACTTTCACATCCTCAGGATTATCGACTAGTTTCGTTACAATGTACTCGAGGAAGTCTTTCATAACTGTCACTCCTTGTTACTGGTTTCTGATTACTCCATTTTATTCTTAAAGGTAATCGCTACAATTTAATAAAAAATTACCAAGAAAATACAAATTATTAACGTGATAATCCGAAAAATTACTTCGCAGATTCGTTTTTTTTATCTTCTGGTTTTTCTTTAACCGAAGTTTTGGCCTTTTCTGCTGGTTCGTTTTGCTTTTTTTCTTTGGCTTCCGGTTCGGCTGTTGCAGCAACTGGTTCCGGTTTTTCTTTTACCGTTTTTTTAGATTTCTTTACAGCCGGTTTTTTCTCTTTTTTGGGTGCAGGTTTATCTTCTTTTATTACTTCAGGTTTTTCAGCTTTCGGCTTTTCTTTTACGTCTTCAACGGGGACTTCTTCCACTGGTTCTTCAGATTTTTTAGGTTCTTTACTTTCTTCCGGTTCGGCTACGGTTGGTTCTTCGGTCTCTGCTTTTGGAGCTGCTTCTTCTTTTACAGCTGCTTCTTCCTGAACTTTTTCTCCTTTTGCTTCCGTTATTTTTGTTTCACGTACTTTTTTCGAAAGCTCCCACTTTTGTAATTCGACATTCCGAATATGTTCACTAACTTTATTACGGATCAGATGCCAATCCAGAGCGATACCCTCTTTTTGTAACAGATTAAATACGGTCTGTGAGGGTTCTGCGCCCTTTTTGAGCCATTCGAGCACCTTATCTTTGTCAATGCTTACCTCAGCAGGTTTTGTAACAGGATTATAATAACCGATTTTATCCAGATATCGACCATCCCGGCGTGTGCGGGAATCCATTACAACGATTCGATAAAAGGGTTTTTTCTTTCTTCCCATGCGAAGTAATCTAATTCTAACTGCCAACGATTCCTCCTTTGTGTTAAAATCCCATACGAAAAGCAGAGAGATTTCCAGGCAATTTCATTTTACTCATCTGCTTACTCATTTTTACTAATTGCCAATATTGGTTCAGAAGCCGGTTCACATCGCTGGGATGGGTTCCACTACCCATCGCAATTCGTTTTCGGCGACTTCCATTTATTAATGAAGGATTACGACGTTCATCCTTTGTCATTGATTGAATTATAACTTCAGCCCTGACCAATTCCTTATCATCGATTTTAATATTTTTCGATTTCATCTTAGAAAATCCGGGAACCATATCCAAAATATTTTCAATCGGACCCAATTTTTTGATTTGCCGCAATTGATCCAGATAATCTTCAAGTGAAAACTGCTGTTTTAGCAGTTTTTTCTCAAGTTTTGCCGCCTGTTCGGCATCTACGGCAGCTTGCATTTTCTCAACAAGCGAGACGACGTCGCCCATTCCCAAAATCCGGTTGGCGATCCGATCCGGGTGAAACGCTTCAATATTCCCGGGTTTTTCCCCGGTGCCGATATACATGATCGGTTTACCGGTTACATTAACGATAGAAAGGGCTGCGCCGCCGCGGGTATCGCTATCCATTTTAGTAAGGATTATGCCATCGAAGCCCAATCTTTCATTGAATGCCGCGGCTGTATTTACAGCATCCTGACCGGTCATGCCATCGGCAACAAACAGGATATTCTGAGGTTTGAGCGCTTTTTTTAGGGCTTCAAGTTCTTTCATCATTTCATTATCGATATGAAGCCTTCCGGCGGTATCAATAATAATTGTATCAAGATGTTGCCTCCGTGCGTAATTAACAGCTTCAGTTGCCCGTTTGACGACTTTTAATTTTTCAGAAAAAACCGGTACACCGATCTGTTTTCCCAGTACTTCCAGTTGCTGAACCGCCGCCGGTCGATAAACATCAACGGAAACCAGTAAAGGTTTATGATTCTGCTCTTTCAACATCAATGCTAATTTTGCGGCAAATGTTGTTTTTCCACATCCCTGCAAGCCTGCCAGCAGAATTACCGTCGGGAGCATCGATGCGGTTTTCAGGTGATGCTGTTTCACACCTAAAAGACGAGTCAGCTCGTCATGGAAAATCTTGCTGACCTCTTGTCCCGGCGTAAGACTCTTTGTAACCGTTACGCCAATTGCTTTTTCACGGACATTCTCGATAAACTCTTTGACGACTTTATAATTAACGTCGGCTTCCAACAGAGACCGCCGGACAGAACGTAGCGTATCACGGATATTATTTTCCGTGATTTTCCCCTCGCTTCTGAGAGTTCGTACTATTTTTCCAAGATTTTCCTGTAGATGCTCTAACATACTCTGTTTCGCTAAATGAATAAAGCGGGTAAATTTACTTTTCATATAGTCCTTATGCAAGGCAAATTCATGTGTTTAGGGGCACTATATTAGACCTATACGATACAAACAGTAATTCAAAAGACGGATAAGCCAGATAGATTTATTTTTTACGGGAACTTATTTAAGTAAAATTAATTGAAATTTTTATACACCTGTCATTATTATTTGACATTTATTGCGATTCACTCATTTGAAAGTTAAATTGCACCCAATTACATTATGAAGAACATAAAATACGTTTCAATGAAATACTTTTTAATTCTCTTAATCCTAATATCACCTGCTTTCGCATTGCAATATGACATTATTCAGGAAAATGAATCAGGTTTCCATCTCCGTATTTCTGACGATTCGAAATTTCAGTGGGATTTAAATGAAAATTACCCTGACGCACCGAGCTATTTCTCTCTTGGAAATGCAAATTTAATTCCCATCTCAAACAGTCTGTCCATCCCCTACTGGTCATTTCCATTGGCGCTTCCCTCCCTCCAAAAACCACAGATTCAAATTTCTAACATTTCAACTGAAGAATTACAATTAGATCGGCGCCTCAATGACGATGATACCCAAATTATAAACGCTAAACCAATAGCTGACGTTGTTGATATTGGGTTTTTCCGGTTCAATCCCGCCGGCGACCTGGTAATTTTTCCTATCCAAATAATTAGCAATCAACGAATCCGGATTGTTCGATCTTTGGATATCATAATAACGTATGCAAAACAATCATCAGTTCCATCGAATTCGATCCCAATAAAAACAAAGCCAAATGAAATTGGCAATTATACATTTTTAAACAGAAAATTTGCATACAAATGGCAATTCAGACCAAAACGCACTTTATCAAAGCCGACATCTTTTCCATCGGGTAAATGGTTTAAAATTACCGTCAGAGAAGACGGGATTTATGATATATCGCCGCAGGATTTAAAAAACGCCGGGTTCAGTGAGCAGAGTATAAATATCAACCGGATTTTTCTCTATTCCAATTCCACCGGCGGCAGAGAAATAGACGACACACCGGGTATTGATATTTTGGACAACCTGATCGAAAATTCAAGATTTATCGATGGCGGACCGGACGGCTACCTGGACAGTGGCGACAATATCCGGTTCTACGGCAGGGCAAGCAGCGGCGTTGATGCAAACAGCTCCGGAACATTAAACTATCATCGAAACGCTTATTCCAATTATAATTACTACTGGGTATTGATATCGGATTCACCGGGTTCGCCAAAACCGATGCAGACCGTGACGAGTTCGCCATCTCCATATAATATAGCTGTCGCAAAGTACGAAAGAGTTCAGCGGCACGAGGTTGAATCGGTTAATTATTTGCGGTCGGGCAAGGATTGGTATGGGGAAAAATTCAACGGTTCCGGTTCAAATGTTTCGGTAATTTTCCAGATTCCCGAACCAGGCGATAATGATCCGCCGAAATATCCGGTAGATATTGAATTAAAAACCCGCGGTGTCACTAATGAGGTATCACATTACTTTAAATTGTATTTAAATAATGATTATCTTTCAAGTTGGTCGACCGGTAGTTTCTATATCGCGACAAAGAAACTGAATATTTCAATGGATCCCATTTTCAATCCCAATATATTGAAACTAAATTACACCTCTTCCCTGGCAGCAGGTCAGGCTCATTTGGATTATGCCCAGATTACCTATCAGTGCCCATTAAAGCCCCGTGGCTCCAGTATGGATTTCTGGGGACCGGCAAGTTCCGGAGTGGTCAAATATTCGTTAAGTGACATTTCTCTCTCAAATCCTGTGGTCTATAATGTCACGGATTGGAGAAAGGTTACAATTCAGTCCCCGGATGTTCAAAAAGACAATGAGATTGCGTTCCGGGCATATAATGATATTGCTGATCGCTCTCATTTCCTGATCACGGATTTTGCCCATCATAAATCGCCGGAAAAAATCGAAAAGATCGATGATCCTCAATGGAATATTATTCGCCGTCTCGATATTTCGGCTCAATATCTGATCATCACTGTAGAAGATTTTCAGAACGCCGCCAATGATCTTGCCCAATTGTACAGCCGGGATATTCGTGAAGAAGACCGGCTCAGCACAATCGTAGTATTTCAGGATCAGATCCTGAGGGAATTCAATGCTGATATCGTTGACCCCCATGCTATTCGGCAGTTTTTAACCTACACTTTTCGTAACTGGACCCCTCCGCTCCCTGAATATGTACTATTGCTGGGAGATGGAACATTCGATTACCGGCATATCGAATCGGAAAAAGACGATATAGTGATGACGTACCAGGTGGAGCCTCCATCTCAATCTGGCAATGGATTTGTCTCATACTCGACCGATACACGATTTGTCTATATAAATGGGCCCGATAAAAAAATGGATCTGGCAATCGGAAGGATAAATGCCCGGACAGCGGACGAAGCTCAGGCTGTTGTCGATAAGATTCGCAATTATATACTCGAACCGATATATGGAGACTGGCGCAGTACGGTAACCCTGGTAGCGGATGATCCCGAACGCCCTCATTCAAACGAAAAATATCATATCGATGACAGTGAATCATATATTTTTAAGCACCTGCCTAAATCAATTGATGTAAAAAAAGTGTATTTGTTGGAGTATCCCGAGGTTCAGGATGCTTCGACGTACGGAGTAAAAAAACCGGATGCAACAGCGGCTTTATTGAAGCAAATCGAAAAAGGCACCACTATTATTAACTACATGGGACATGGAAGTCCGACGGTGTGGACACAGGAACATATCCTGGACATGAATCGGGATATAGGTAATATTAAGTCCGGTATGAAGCTCCCATTTTGGATTGCAGCAACCTGCAGCTGGGGACAATTTGACGATATCACCGGGACTTGTATGCCCGAGGCGCTTGTTATTGAGCCAGAAAATGGCGCAATTGGGGCATTAGCTCCAACACGCGCCACCTACCCCGGTTCAAATCGTGCATTCATCAATAGCTGGATAATAAAATGGTTTAACCCGGTCGGCGCAAATCGGATCAGTTTGGGAAAATTATTGCAGGCGGTATCCTGTTCCGGCAGCGGTATCAACGAAAACAATGAAAAATATATGCTGTTTGGCGATCCGGCATTATATCTCGCATTGCCATACGGGAAAGTCGGATTCGATCGCCTTGACACCGATACATTAAAAACACTTTCTAATATTCAAGTTCACGGAATAATAGATGAAAATGACGGGTCAAACTTCAATGGAGAAGGGATTTTAAAATTATTCGACAGTGAAAGACTCGTAACACGGCATTATACCGATGGCAATGGAATGCCCCAGTCATTATCCTATCTGATTCTCGGCGATGTGCTTTTCAATGGACTGATTAATATTTCAAACGGCAAATTTTCCTCAAAATTTTTTATTCCCAAAGATCTGAATTATGCAAACCGGAATGGTAAAATTACTGTATATGGTTGGAACCCCGATACGGGAGATGAAATTGGTGGATTTTATGATTCCTTGTATTTTGCCGGTTCCGAATCAGTTTTTGACACAACCGGTCCTACTATTAAAATTGGGTTTACAAATATAGATTTTCGTAATGGAGATATTGTAACGCCAGAATCTCAATTCGAAATTGCCATCAGTGATCCTCACGGGATTAATATCGCCGGTAAAATGGGGCATGATATCACCTTGACCATTGACGATGGCGAAACAGCTTTTTACCAGATTACCGAATATTTTTCTTACGACGCAAACAGCGACACATCCGGAACAATCACTCTATCAATGCCCGAACTCTCTCCCGGCGAACATAAATCTTCTATAACAGCCTGGGATAACGGCAATAATTCAACGACAACCACTTGTATTTTTAATCTCTTGTCTTCATCGGATTTCAAATTAGAAAATGTTGTGAACTATCCTAATCCATTCAGTAAAATAACAGACATTACATTTTACGTAACTCATTCATCGAAAATCGAATGTTCAATATACACGGTAAGAGGTTTAAAAATTAAAATGATCGATACAGATCAGCTATACATGCCAGGATTCAATTCAATTCACTGGAATAGCGCAGACGATTTTGGAGATATAGTCGCCAAAGGCATCTATATTTATAAAATCAAAGCGACATCGATTGAATCGGGTGAAAAAGATCACTTCATTGGAAAAATGGTGAAAGCAGGATGATAGAGTCAATCTTAAATTGGTATGGCAAGCCTATTATTCTTGCTTCAAAATCACCTCGACGGAAAGAAATCCTGAAGCTCGCAGGTTTTCAATTTCAAATCCACGCATCAAACTATCACGAACCAGGTAACGAGCATGAAAGACCGGAAAAACTCGTCCAAACTCATGCTTATCATAAATCAAATGATATTGCCGGATATTATGATGATGCATGGATCATCGGAGCCGACACAATCGTCGTGAAGGACCAAAATATTCTCGAAAAACCTAAGAATCGTGACGATGCAATATCCATGTTATCATTATTAAGCGGCGCCACTCATCAGGTATTCACCGGGTATTGTATTATGAACTCGCAAAACGGCAGCCATTTCACTGACGTCGAACAAACGGATGTAACATTCAGGGAACTGTCAAGCGATATTATAGAGCATTACGTCGATAACCATCATCCGTTTGATAAAGCCGGATCCTATGGTATTCAGGATTATAGCGCAATTTTTGTTCGTAAAATCGATGGTTGTTTTTACAATGTAGTCGGATTTCCAATTGCTAAATTTTTTCAGCAGATTCGTCTGAAATTAAAATCTCTACTATGAAACTTTATATTGAAATTGATTCCAATATTTGCAAAATTAAGTCCGTAGTGGGAAAAATTAAACAGAGTATTGAATATGTTCTATGAAGAGTTAAAAAAGCGCAGAGAATCACTTGGGATAACACTTGATCAAATTTCCAATAAAACAAAAGTAAACAAGACCATTTTAGAAGCATTTGAAGCAGGTGATTTTTCCAAATTACCCCGGACCTACGTACGATTATTTCTCCGAGCATATGCACAGGAACTTAATACAGACCCGGAACAAATTCTCAAATCCTTCGAAGAATACACCGGGAAACGTGAAGAGTCATTAAAACCCGAAACACCGGAAAAGGAAAACTCTTTTCTTTCACCAAAAAACAACTCAGTCGTAAACGGAAAGAAAAAACGAAGTATTGCCGCTATCACTGCAGTACTCGTCATCGTCATTTTCCTCATATCTGTTTTGAAACAAGTCTTAATTGAAGAGGAGAAAAAGAACCAGGCTCCATTACCGGTCTCGATTAAAGAACTGCCGGTACCTGTTGAAGATAGGGACACAACTGCAACAGAGCAGGAATTGGTCGCAACTGAAATTACACCGGGAACGCAAATCGAACTATTATCACTAATAATGACAACTCTTGATACGTGCTGGGCACGTGTGATCACCGATGAAAGTGATACGACGGAAGCCAACTACCTGCCAAATATTCGCCGAGAATGGAAAGCCAGGAACAAATTTGACGTCAGATTTGGCAGACCTTCAAAAGTTGTGCTTTACCTCAATAATAAAGAATTAAGAACTGTCGGCAACAGGGGAATTCCAACCCGTTTAATCATCACAAAAGACGGCATTGTCCGCTCTACTCTCTTAAGACGATAATCTACTTTATTTAAATCCTTTTTAAAAACATCAAGTATTTGAGAAAAAAATACTTGACAATGTGGGTGTTTTGTCCTATTATTGTGGGTAGATGTGGGGAGAAATCCCATAAAGTCCCAAATTTTACGGATGATCATGATTACTTCTTTTGCCGGCGAATCAAAACATTTTTTAGACGAGAAAAGTCGTCTAAGCATCCCGGCAAAATACCGTCGTTGGTTGACCGAAGAGGATGCTGAGTACACGTTTGTTGTAACGAAGGGCGCTGATCCCTGTCTGATTGCTTATCCCGCTGTTGAGTGGGATACATTTGCGGAAAAACTTCGCAACCTGTCGCAATTCAAAAAGAAAAACCGAGCATTTATCCGGACATGGTCTCGCAATTCCATCCGTTTGAAATGTGACAAACAGGGGCGTATACTCATGCCTCAACGACTCTTAGATTTCGCCAACATTAAAAAGGAAGTAGTGATAATCGGTGCTTTGAATTATTTGGAATTATGGGAACAGGAAATGTTGAAAGAACACCAGGAATCACAAATCCCACTAGACGATGACTATTTTGAAGACTTAGCTGATATTTTTTAATCGTTTAATCGGATTTAGGTAAATGACCACCATTCATGTGCCGGTATTACTCAAAGAAACTCTGCAATACCTGGTCTCCCGGCGAGATGGTGTTTATGTTGACGCCACATTGGGTACGGGTGGGCACTTCACTTCCCTTTCTGAGCAATTAGATCAAAACGCTATACTAATAGGTATCGATACCGACCCCAGCGCAATTAATTATTGCTCAACACATTTAAGCATAAAACAAAAATACATCTTAATAAACAGTAATTTTGAATCTATTAAAGCCGTCTGCTTTCGTAGCGGATATCCAAGAACACACGGAATATTAATGGATCTTGGGATGTCATCTTTTACTCTCGATAATCCCGACCGTGGTCTGTCATATTCTGTGAATGGTCCTCTGGATATGCGCTTTTCCCCTGATTTGGCTAAGACCGCAAGCGATATAATCAATACAGCAGATCAATCAGAATTAACAACAATATTTAAGACCTTCGGCGAAGAAAGAAATTCACGTTCAATCGCGAGGGCAATCATTGATGAGCGCCAAATAAATACAATCAAAACTACCGGACAACTTGCAGAGATCATCCGTCATAGAACACATCCTTTATATGCTAATAAGACATTAAGCCGTATTTTTCAGGCGCTCCGAATTGTCGTCAACCGTGAATTAGAAGTCCTGAAAAAGGCTCTAAAAGACGCTATAGACATATTAGAACCGGATGGCAGAATCGTAATTATTACCTATCACAGTTTAGAAGACCGAATAGTCAAACAATATTTTAAAACCGAATCTACCGATTGTGTCTGCCCACCGGAATTTCCCATTTGTCAATGTAGTCATAAAGCCTCCATCAAATTACTTACTGCCAAACCAATTTTACCTGGCAAGGATGAAATAAGGAATAATTCCAGGGCAAGAAGCGCAAAACTAAGGGCAGCAAAACGAATATGATTAGGGAATCATGATGGCAAAGAAGAAAATCAGTAAAAACAGGAAAAAAAATGTGATAATGTCCACCCTGTTTCTTTTAATAATCGGACTAATGGTCTTCTATGTCTGGATTTTCAACTATACCAATCAATTATTTACAAAAATAGACGTTTTGAAGCGGGAAGAAGCAAATCTTATAACTCAAAACCGGATTACATCCGTTGAATTAGACCGCCTTTCCCGCGCTGATCGTATAAAACAAATTGCATCAAGCGAAATGAATATGTGGAGTCCACCGCCGGAGACCTTAGCTATTATAATAGATGTAACAACAGTCAGATAGGATTATGACTAATTATTTTCATAAGATCAGAAAACGAACCCGGATTATTTCCCTTTTTCTACTGCTTTTTTGGGGAGCGTTGATTGGTCGTTTATTCACAATTCAAGTCATCAATTCAACAGGGTACCAGAAAACCTGTAAGAACCAGGCTGATTATCGCAGGATAATTAATCCTATTAGAGGTACGATTTATGACAGGAGCCAAAAAGCCCTTACTATGGACATTGTTCAGTACAATATCGCGATTCACCCCTATTTAATAAAGAATAAAGAAAAAATTGCCGGTGAGTTAAGCGCTTTAATAAAGCCAAAGTATGCAGCGTATCTTAAAACCTTACAATCTGACAGAACTTTTGTCTGGCTGGAAAGAGATATCTTACATAGCGAAATTCAGCCTTTCCTGGAAAAATACCAGTATCATTCCGGATTTGCTATTGAACAAAAAGTCCATCGGAGTTATCCATTTGGAGAAATCGCGGGACAACTAATCGGGTTAACTGATATCGATAATCACGGTATCGTAGGGCTTGAAAAGGAACTGGAGCCCTTTGTATGTGGCACTCCAGGATGGCGGGTGGCAATGAAAGATGGCTGGGGTCGATTAAATAATCGCCCTGATCTGCCTTATAAGGAAACTATTAACGGCAATGATATCACCTTAACAATAGACCATGAATATCAGATTATATTGCATGAAGAATTATTAAATGCCTTTGAACAACATAATGCTGATAAAACCATGGGGATTATTATTAATCCAAATAACGGTGAAATACTTGCCATGTCGACTATTCCCGGATTTGATCCAAATATGCCGAATAATTATCCGGTTTCAGCTCAGATAAATGGCATCGTCACTGATATTTTTGAACCGGGTTCAACTTTCAAGATCGTAACCGCCACCGCAGCATTCGAAGGAGATAAAGTCCAACCGGGAGATAGTATCTATTGTGAAGATGGTCATATTAAGATCGGAAAGACTATTATCCACGATCATAAAAAATACAGCACTCTATCGTTTGCCGAGGTGATAAAAAAAAGCAGTAATATTGGGACGATTAAAGTTGCCCGGAAAATTGGAAAAGACCAGGTGTTCAATTATGCCCGGCGGTACGGTTTTGGAGCGAAAACCGACATTCAATTTCCAGGTGAACAGAAAGGCATTATTCATCCGTTGAAAAAATGGAATGACCTGATGCTTGCCCAGGTGGCAATTGGTCATGGCGTTTGTTGTACAGCGTTGCAATTGGCAAATGCTTATGCCGCTATCGCAAATGGCGGTTATTTATTAAAGCCGCAGTTAGTTAAGAAAATCGAAACAAAAGATGGAATTTTATTGTACGAGGGCAAACCCCAATATATCCGCCGTGTTGCATCTGCTGAAACTATGATTTTGATGAGAGATCTGCTACGGCTGGCCGTCAAAAGCGGAACCGGTTTGAAGGCAGACATCAACGGTATGGCAATCGCCGGAAAAACCGGGACAGCTCAGAAAGTAACTGAAAAAGGCTATAGCCAAACTGATTATGTTGCAACGTTTGTTGGATTTTTTCCCGTTAACGATCCCAAATTGCTCTGTGTCATCGTCGTTGATAACCCAAAGGGTTTAAATCATACCGGTGGAAGTGTTTCCGCTCCGGTAGTCAAAGAAATATTTAAACGTATTGTTAATCTCTCAGATGACCTGTTTTTCCAGGAGGACCAACTCCAAACGCCCCAATTGAAGCTGGTTAACTCTTCTCTTCAACATAAGGTAAATTTTATTCAAACTGCTGCTGCCGCGCCACGAGAATCCCATGTTCGCCTTTCGACGTATCAATATACACAGCGTATGCCTGATCTGCGCGGCAAACCACTCCGGCAGGCTGTAGCAATTCTACAAACAATGGGCGTCGAAGCCAACATTCAGGGAACCGGAGTCGTAACATCTCAATATCCTCAAGTAAATTCGCCGGTCACATCAAATACACAGTGCACAATCAATCTGGAACCGAGGAGTGTGAATCTTGAGTAAGGTTTTACGCGATATACTGAAAAATATCGATTATAGACTATATGGAGAACTTCCAAACGAAATAAACGCCATTTCAAATAATTCAAAGAAAACCACTGCCGGGGATTTGTTCTTTGCCATACGGGGCACACAAACAGATGGACATCAATACATCTCTCAGGCAATTCAAAATGGCGCTATCGCAATCGTAACGGAAGAATATCAGGAAAATATCAATATTCCACAGATCGTCGTGTCAAATGGCAGAACGGCGCTATCAACTGCCGCGGCAAATTATTACGATAATCCATCAAACAAATTAACTGTTATCGGCGTAACAGGCACAAACGGTAAAACCACAACCGTATATCTATTAAACACAATTTTACAAACTGCCGGGATTGCATGTGGATCAATTGGGACGCTTGGATTCTCAATTCATGATAAATTTTTCCCTATTAATTTAACTACCCCTGATTCGCTGCAATTACAGCAGATTCTTGCAAAGATGGTAGATGAAAAGATCGACGTGGTTGTAATGGAAGTATCATCCCATGCCCTATCATTGAACAGAGTTGATGATATCCAATTTACAGGAGGTGTTTTTACAAATATTTCACAAGATCATCTGGACTTTTATTTAACCATCGATAACTATGTCAATGCCAAAGTAGAATTATTCCGGAAAATAATCAAAACAGGGTTTCGTTTATCAAATATCGACGATTCTTATTCGGATAAGTTTAATGCAACTGGTGACGCGCAATTATTTACCTACTCCGTAGATTCACAGGCTGATTTCACCTGGAAAAGCGATATTAAGTATAAAACCGGAATAGAAGGAACAATTACATCCAGGAATATCTCTATTCCAATTAAAAGTTCAATGTCGGGATATTATAATCTCAGTAATATTCTGGCTGCCTCGGCATCAGCAATCCAGTTAGGAATACAACCATCAATTATCAGTCAGGCAATTGCAAGTGTCGATTACATTCCGGGGCGACTCCAGGAAGTTCAAATGGAAGGCTTTCCCCGAGTATTTATTGATTATGCCCATACGCCGGACGCGATCGTCAATGTGTTGAGAGCATTAAAAGACATCGTTACATCCGATGGAAAATTAGTGACGGTTTTTGGCTGCGGCGGCAATCGCGACAAAACCAAGCGACCCAAAATGGCAGAGGCTGCCGCATCATTGTCGGATTCTGTCATCATTACTACTGATAATCCCCGCTTTGAGGATCCGGAAGCAATTATCGAAGACGCCGTCAAGGGATTCGATAAAAATGAGAACTATATAAAAATCACAGATCGAAAGGCAGCAATTCAATTTGCCATCGAGAACAGTTCAACGAAAGATATTGTCGCCATACTTGGCAAAGGACACGAAAATTATCAGGAAATTAACGGCGTTAGACATCCTTTTAGCGACGTTAAAATTGTTGAGGAACTTTTCGGAAAATAAATGATCACCGCAGAATTTATCAGAAATATTAATATGGGATCGTTAGTTAATTTCGATGGTAGTATCTCCGATGTGACGATTGACAGTCGAAAAGTCACCGGCGGTTCGATGTTTGGTGCCCTACCAGGAGAAAATGTGGATGGACATGAATTTGTAAAATCCGCAACAGCAGGGGGCGCTGTTTTAAGCATCGTTTCAAAAAATTGGGCTAAACAAACAGACGTCTCGGATCTGCCCTTATGGATTGTAGAATCCCCGGAAAAAGCGCTCCAGCTGTTAGCGGCAACTTGGAGAGATCAGTTCGATATTCCGGTTCTGGCAATTACCGGAACTAACGGTAAAACGACAATAAGAATCATGTGTGAATCAATCTTGAAATACAAATATGAGTTACATTCTACCAGTGGAAATTTGAACAACCACCTTGGATTGCCACTCACCTTGCTGAAGTTAAATGAATCTCACAAGTTAAGCCTTTTGGAGCTCGGCACCAATCACTTTGGAGAGATTGCTTTTCTCTGTGAATTGTGTAAACCCACTGCCGGATTAATCACTAATATCGGCTATGGACACACCGAATTTTTTGGAGACCTCAAGGGCGTCGCTCGCGCAAAAGAAGAGCTTTTTCAATCACTCAGTTCCAATGGACTCAGCTTCATAAATCTGAATGACCCGAATATCCGCCAGATGTCGCCAAAAACTATGCAAGTGACTTATGGAATGGACATAAAATATAGCGATTATTCCGGCACAATAACAGAATATGATAAAAACGCCCGTGCAACACTTAAAATTAACAATGAAATATCTATCAAATTAAAAGTTCCCGGGCAGGCGATGGCACAAAATGCCCTGGCGGCTGTTGCTGTCGGCAGGACTTTTAGCGTACCTGTTCACAATATTACCGAGGCGCTTGAATCATTCCATGCTGTAAATCAACGGTTTACAGTCCAACAAACAGATTATTGTCATATCATCGATGATGTTTATAACGCCAATCCAAACAGTACTAACGCTGCGATCGATACATTTTCTATAATGAAAGCACCGGGAAGACGACTATTCGTATTCGGAGATATGTTCGAATTGGGTGACTTATCGGAACAATGTCATCGTGATATCGGCAGAAAAATAGCTCAATCACCAATTGATATATTATATACATATGGTCCGTTATCAACATTTACAGTCGATGAAGCGCGAAAAGCCGGCATGAAATACGCCGAGCACTATGATAATAAGATTGATCTGATCTCAGCTCTTAAACGCATTGTACAAAAGTCCGATACAATTTTAGTAAAAGGTTCCAGGGGTAATCAATTAGAAGAAATAATAGAAGGAATTCAATCATAATATGTTTTATCATTTTCTCTATCCTCTTAAAACATACATTAGCGGTTTTAATCTGTTTCAGTATATCACATTTCGAGCAGCCATGGCTGCCATTACGGCACTGTTAATCAGTTTTGTTGTGGGACCTATTATCCTGAAGCAGCTAAGAAAACACCAGATAGGAGAGATTATTCGCGAAAACGGTCCCAAGTCCCATCTTTCTAAAAAGGGCACGCCGACAATGGGTGGGATCATAATTTTATTTTCTGTGATTGTACCGGTTTTGTTATGGGCAAATTTAAAGAATATTTATATCAACCTGATTCTACTGGCAACGCTGTGGATGGGCGCTGTTGGATTTCTAGATGATTATTTAAAGGTTGTTAAAAAATTTAAAAAAGGATTGATCGCCCGCTATAAATTGATAGGTCAGATAACCCTGGGATTGATTATCGGAAGTTATTTATACTTTGCACCGGAATTTGAATCTATAAGAGGATTTACTTCGGTTCCTTTTTTTAAAAACCTTGAAATTAATCTCGGCTTGCTTTATATACCTTTTGTCATATTTGTCATCACCGCCGCGTCAAACGCTGTAAATCTCACGGACGGTCTGGACGGGTTAGCGTCCGGTTTAATGGGAATTATCGCTCTCACATTTGCCGTAATCGCTTATGTCTCCGGTCGTGTTGATTTCAGTCAATATCTTAATATTATTTACCTTCCAGGAAGCGGAGAATTGGCGGTGTATTGCATGTCTTTTGCCGGTGGGATTCTCGGATTTCTATGGTACAACAGTAAACCTGCACAAGTATTCATGGGGGATACCGGTTCTCTGGGCATGGGAAGCGCCCTTGGAACACTTGCAATACTACTTAAAAAAGAAATCCTCTTTGCACTGCTCGGTGGAATATTCGTAGCAGAGGCATTGTCTGTTTTAATTCAGGTCGGTTATTTCAAATATACAAGAAAGAAAACAGGCACAGGGAAACGGATATTTTTAATGGCTCCCCTTCACCACCATTTTGAAATAAAGGGCTTAGATGAAAGTAAAATCGTTATCCGTTTCTGGATAATCGGGATTTTGTTGGCTCTGTTAAGTCTAAGCAGTTTTAAAATACTATGATTGATCTATCATCTTTACCAATTAATTTGATTGATAAACGAGTAACCGTTCTGGGCGCCAAGCGCAGTGGTCTGGCGGCAGCATTATTACTCGCAAAGAATGATGCGCGTATTCTTCTTTCGGATTCGGGAGACGTCACAATCCCTCTAACTGTTCAAAGCGATCTTCACAAATATAATGTAACTGTAGAGACAGGTCATCACAGTTCAGAAGTATTGAATTCGGACTTTGTAGTTTTCAGCCCGGGGATTCCGAACTCTGCGCCTATTGTAAAAGATATTGAATCTGCCGGTATCCCAATTGTAAGTGAAATAGAAGTTGCATACTGGTTTATGCCCGAAGCGCAGCTAATTGCAGTTACAGGTTCAAACGGGAAAACCACTACCACGACTTTAATCTATGAAATGTTCAAAAAAAACCGGTTTGATGCCTATTGCGGCGGAAATATCGGTATACCTTTCTCTTCGCTGATATCAGAAACCCAAAAAGATACTGGAAAACAAAAAGTATTTATACTTGAAGTCAGCAGCTTTCAGCTGGAACGTATCATTCATTTCCATCCCAATGCTGCTATTATCCTTAACGTAACCGACGATCACATGGATCGATACGATCATGATATTTCTCTATATCTGAAAGCTAAATTGAACATCAGCCGTAACCAGGATAAAAATGATTTGTTCATTTATTTTGATGATGATTCACTGCTTAAGAATAATTTACCAGATCTCCCACAAAAATTACCTTTCGGGTTTACCACTAATCCTCAAATGCGATTCAAAACCGATATGACCAGGATATTTACTAAAGACGATCAAACTTATATTAACAGAAAAGACATCGCATTATTGGGAGAACACAATTTATTAAATGTACTCGCTGCGTTAAACGTTGCTGATTATTACAATCTGCCACAGAAACATATAAAAGGATTATTAAAACGGTTCAGCGGTATTGAACATAGGCTGGAATATGTCAGGACATTTAATGGCGTAGATTATTATAACGACTCAAAAGCCACGAATATTGAGTCGGTAAAATATGCACTAAAAAGTTTCACAAAACCGGTGATAATTATTCTCGGTGGACGTGACAAGGATTCCGATTTTTCATTACTTCTGCCCTTGTTACAGAAACATGCAAAAAAGGCAATCATAATCGGTGAGGCAGCCTATAAAATTAAAAACATCATTGACGGAATTATTAATTATTCACATGCGAATTCACTGGAAAATGCCGTATTGCAGGCGAAAAATGATGCGGTGGCTGGCAATGTCATCCTACTTGCTCCGGCATGCGCCAGTTTTGATATGTTCGATAATTACGAGCACCGGGGCAACGTATTTAAAACTATTGTTAATTCATTGACGGAAAGAGATTCGAATGAACGCTAAATATCACCAATCGATCGATCAGATTTACTTTATATTGACGATTATCCTGATCGGTATCGGATTTGTGATTCAATACAGCGCAAGTTCATCTCTTGCTGCCGCAAAATTCAACGATCCGGGCTTCTATATGAGAGGTCATTTTGTCCGGATCATCGCGGGATTAATTGTAGGATTATTCTTTTTACAAATAAACTATAATCATTTAAAATCAATATCCTTTTGGTTTGCGATCTCGTCCATCATTCTGCTGGTATTGACACTGATTTATAACAGAAGCAGCGGAAATACATCTATGGCGCGCTGGATACAATTTGGACCGTTCCGTTTCCAACCGTCGGAATTAGCAAAATTTTCGGTCATATTATACTTAGCCTCCTTTTACGATCGGCACCAGGATATTATTAATGACATTAAAAAAGGGTTCCTCCCTCCTGCAATTATTTTAACGTTTATCATACTGCTTGTCGTTGCCGAACCGGATTTCAGTACAGGCGCTGTCATAGCCGTATTAGGCATCACAATTATGATCATTGGCGGCACGAAACTGGTTCATCTATCACCTTTTATAGGACTATTTATGATATTTTCGGTTTTCACTGTAATACGGTCGCCCTATAAATTAAAACGAATAATCACAACGATCAGCGGCGGAAACGATATTCAAGACGCCGGATACCAGATTCATCAATCTCTGATAACTCTTGGAAACGGCGGATTCTGGGGACGGGGTCTTGCCGGAAGCATCGAGAAAAACCTGTTTTTGCCGGAGCCTCATACGGATTTCGTGTTTTCAGTTGCTGGTGAAGAATTCGGATTCATCGGAGCAACACTCCTTCTAATCTTATTCCTTCTATTATTTATACGGGGAATTCAGATATCATTCAGGGCTCCGGATATATTCGGGAACCTGATGGGTATTGGTCTTTCTATCAGTATGTTTTCATACGTCCTCGCCAATGTCGGTGTCGTCTGTGGAATACTGCCGGTGACGGGATTACCATTGCCCTTTTTAAGCTACGGTGGATCTACAATGCTCTATAATTTTGCCTGTATTGGCATCCTGTTAAACATTTCAAAAAAAATGCTGGATAAAGAAAAACCTTTAAGATTAGTGACAATACATGACTAAAGAAGAAAAAAAACACCAACCATTAAAGATATTAGTTACTGGTGGCGGAACAGGTGGACATCTGTTTCCCGCTATTGCTCTTATGGAAGAACTTAAATCCCGATCCGCACAAATCGGTAACATCGAATTCCTATTTGTTGGCACTGAAAGAGGATTGGAGTCATCGGTTTTAGATAACCTGCATTATCCGCTCCGAAAAATCTGGATACGGGGTTTTCAACGTGGTTTTTCAATCAAAAGTATCCTGATCAACCTGTTGTTTCCCATCCGATTACTCATTAGCCTTATCCAGTCTCTGGTTATTATCAAGCAATTTAAACCTGATATCGCCATCGGAACTGGCGGATATACATCCGGTCCCCCTATGCGAATAGCGTCTATGATGAGAATTCCAGTATTCATCCACGAACAAAATGTAATTCCGGGAGTCACGACACGAATGCTTGCAAAACATGCCAGTCGGATTTATTCATCCTTTGAAGACACAAAACAGTACATAGAAAATGCAATTTGCCTTGGAACACCTCTACGACGATCTCTTGAGAGTGTCAGTCGCAAACAGGCTATTCAATTCTTTGAACTGCGTCAAAATCTAAAAACTGTTTTCATTTTGGGCGGAAGCCAGGGATCACGGGCGTTGAATAATTATTGGATCAATCATTTGGGTAGTTATATTAACAAATCCCGTTGCCAATTTATCTGGCAGACAGGACAAAGCGACTATGAACATATTAAAAACCTGTTTGCTGATAATCCTTGTGTGCATATTACCCCATTTATTCACGAAATGGGTATTTCCTATTCCGCCGCGGATATTATTATCAGCCGCGCCGGGGCGCTCTCACTGGCTGAACTTTGTTTATACGGCAAGCCATCAATACTTATACCTCTTCCTACGGCTGCCGGTAATCACCAGGAAATAAATGCGCGAATTATGGAAAAGGAAGGCGCATCAATTATGATATTACAAAAGAATCTGAGTTCTGAATTATTAGACATCTCCCTTAGTTCGCTAATCGATAGTGAAGAAAAACTGACAGAGATGGCTGAGCGGGCAAAAGCAATTGCAAAACCCGATTCTGCAAAATTAATTGTTGACGATATATTAAGAACAATGGAAGAATATGTTCGGAAAAATTAATCATATCCACTTTATCGGAATCGGAGGTATCGGAATGAGCGGTATCGCTGAGCTGCTCAATCACCGGGGATTCACCGTCACCGGATCCGATGTCAAATATTCGGATAATGTTGCGCGCCTGGAAAAATCAGGAATCCGGATATTCAT
>JADHWC010000034.1 GCA_016783665.1 Fidelibacterota bacterium
GTGTTTCCATCATTACTAATATAAGAAATTTTGAGAAAATTACATGTTAATAAAAATGAAAGACCCCGCCACTTGACGGAGTCTATTCATTATGAAATTTGTTGATCGCTAAAGAAAAAGTGTTATTTTCTTCCTCTTGCCATCTTTGCACGGGACACATCACCATCTTTGTCGATGAAATACAGATATCCCTTTTCTCTTTTAACACCCGCATGGTTAATAACTTCGGCGCCGCCGCCTTTTTCGCCGCCGCGAGCCATTTTGGAACGAGCCACATTCCCATTTTTGTCGAGATAATAGAGGTAACCTTTTTCTTTCTTTACTCTGCAAGTTACAACTTTTTCTGCCATAATAAATTCCTCCTTATTGATTGGTTGCTTTAAAACTCATAGTGATACTATGTTACACGACAATATTTAAAATGTCAAGAGATTTCCGTCGGGGAAAACAGATATTTTTCGGCTCATCGGATTATTCTTCCCCGTTAGTGATCAATTTTCCGCTGTGGATGCAAGCAAAAAGTTTTAAAACAGGAAACCCGTATCCGTTTCTTATCCCGCTTTTTTCATCCACCAATGTTTCAACTAATCGTCTTTCTGTTCACTTAAATGTTTCATTTGTTTGCAGCCTTTTGGTTCCGCAATGATTTTAACTTATTTAAATTATTAAATATTTTATACTGTCAGTTCAATATAAAAGTTGACTTGTTCAAAATGGTTTTTTACTTTCAGGCGTCATTGTTGGGATTTTTTTCGGGGAGTAATAGATTATCATTGGCTTTAGATGCGGTCCATCCAAATGACAGTCCCGAGCATATAAATCTTGGCTTGGAATACGCTCTTTATGGAAGGTTTTTCTTGAGAAGCGGCTATCGATTTAACTACGATGAAGAAAATATTTCCTTTGGGGCGGGCTTATGTATAAATTTGAAAACACTGGGAAATGTTAACTTTAATTATGCTGTTATGCCGTTAGGGCCATTCGGCAAAACATCCCAGATATCAATTGAGCTAGGTCTTAATTAATCATTATATAACAATTGGAGGGTATTATGTTTGAAAAATTTGCTGAATCTCGAATTGCTCTGTTTGCCGGAGTTCTCACTTTCATCCTGATAACGGGTTTCCTTGTTAATTGTGGATCGGATCAGGCGGAAGTCCGGATCTGGGATGGTAACACATTTCATCAGACAACTATAAATATGAGCAAATACGGCGAAGGTATAGTTAAAGCTAAAGTTGAAAACAGATGGCAGGAGTTTAGAGTAACAGAACTACCTGATAAATTTATGGAGTGGAATACCAAGGGAAGATTGGAAACAGTTGAAAGAATCAAGAAAATGCAGCGACCTTCTCTTAATGGACCCCATAATGCCATGATTGCCAGCCACGGCAGAAAACGTTCTGATTCTCAATTTTCGATTAATAATGCGGTGAAGGGAACCGGATTTATACCCAAAAAGGAAAATTTAAATGCAATGATTGAAAAACTTCATTCAACCATAGACAGTCCCTTTGAAGAAAAGTTAGCAATCCTTGAGGGTTTTTATGTGAAATGTGATTCTATTTTTGACCGCACAAAATTAGTATCTTTGGAATTATATTCCACACCTGAGTTTGAAACCCAATCTTTTTTAAACCAGATGACTGATCCCGGCGTTGCTATAGTGTACCTCGATATTCCAACTTTTAAAATAAAAGCTATTACCCAGCTGTTACATCCGGATGATCCCGAACTTACCGATTATGAGAAAGGTGTGGTGGAATATATTAACCTTATTCACAGCTATTTCCATGGTGATTTTCCCAAGATGTTTATTAGTGTACTATACCATGTAGTAGAAGTTTATGACAGTTCTCCCGGGAAAGGCGGAAAAGGCATTAAAATCGTTCCTTAAACGACCTTTATTTATTATCAACTCTATCATATATCTTAACCCCATGGGATTCTTTCCGTGGGGTTTAGAATATATTCCGGCAGATCAGGAAGGTGGAATATTGGATTGTTTTCAACAGATATTTTTCCCCGATAAGTCTTGTAATTGACAAATTAATCAAGCGGAGGATAAGAAATGTTAAAAAAAGGTTTTAAACGTATGGGATTGATTCTGCTCATTTTTGGCGGATTATACATGTCACTGGTTGCTGTTTATAGAATTAGTGATAGACTTAGCAGCCGTGTCGGTTTTCTTTTAAGTATAGCTTTTTTAATCATTCTCAGCGTTCTTTATATTTATTTCTTTTTTAAAACATCAAATAGCAAGGATATAATAAAAAGCTCATGGTATGGAATTATTTCAGGATTATTCTTATGGGGAGTTTTGGGGGAGTTACTTGAGAACCTCAATATTCTTGTAATCGCTGAGTGGAATTTTTTTCCATTAATTCTTCTTTTTGTTTTCCTAACACTATTTTTTGCTGTAAAGAAATATATTCCAACAGGAATAATATTTTCTTTAGGACATTTTACAGGAATATGGTTATGTCACGCTATCATGATCTTTCAATTTGAGCATTTAAGCAGAACTCATTTTTCAACATATGTTACTGCGTCAATTTTTATTTTATTAACTCTTTTCTTCGGCTATCGTATGGTAAAAGCAAAAACAGAAGTTGAAAATTTGGCATATTCTTTAATAACGGTTCTTTCTGCATGGACGGTTCTTGAATATATATGGGGTTGGAGATTGATACCTGGTCCGTGGAGCGTATAATTTAAAATAACTTCTTATCTGACCTTCCCATGTTGAAACATGGGGCTACTTTGATAAAAATCTGATTGCAAACGGCTAAAAACTAACATTTATTCTTGTCATACTGAGTAATTCCGATTTATCGGGATGTTATCGAAGTATGCTTAGAGGATGTCTCCCTTCCCCGCCTGCGGTCGGGCAGGGATGAACTCAGGATGACATCCAATTAATTGCTTTTACGACCTTTTTTAGGTGGACTCAAAAATATAAATCTACTATGTCGATGTCTTCAATATCCTGGTCAGAAACAGTTATTTTGTCAGGTGTAAAATCAAGAGTACCCTGGTTCACACCATAAAAACCTAACCTGTCGGTATCAGCATCAAATTCAACATTGCTATTTCGATCCTCCACAGCAAGAACATAATAGTCTCCCGCATCTACATTCAATATCACGTAACGACCATTACTGTCTGTAATGCTTCCATTAGCGAGACCAAGTCCTTCAGAGACATCTGCACTTTCTATTAATAATACTATCGCGCCTTCAACAGCCTGTCCCTCATCCGTAACCCTTCCTGATACATCGATGATGGCTTCATCTACTTTTTCCACTAAATCACATCCAAAATTGATTGAAATCATGGCACATAGGGCAATATGTGTAAACTTCATTGCTTTCTCCTTATATTCGTTTTCGATAATCCTACATCTGTGCAAATTTTAAAACCATCAGGCGCGGCTCGGTCATCTCTTCGATCGCGTAACGTACGCCTTCTCTTGCATTTCCCGATTCCTTTACTCCACCGTAAGGCATATGATCAATCCGGTATGTTGGCACATCTCCGATAATTACTCCTCCAACCTCAATATTCTCAAAGGCATATCGGATTCTATCAATATCTTTTGTAAATACACCCGCCTGCAAACCATATTTTGAATTATCAACAGCTTTTACCGCTTCCTCAAAATCTTTATAAGGAGTAACGGTTATGACAGGCGCAAATACTTCCAGGCAATTTACTTTCATCTCGGCTTTTGATCCTTCTATAACAGTTGGATGATAGACAGAGCCTTTCCGCTTGCCACCGGTTAAAATCCCTGCTCCCTCACTAACTGCTTCCGCAACCCAAGATTCAACACGTTTTGCTTCATCTTCACTTATCATAGAACCAATGTCGCTGCTTTCATCAAGCGGATCACCAAGTTTGAATGATTCAGCCATTTTTACCAAGCCTTCCACGACATTATTATATATTGATTGATGAATAAATACTCTCTGAACTGATATACAACTTTGACCGGCATATAGAAAGCCGGCATTAGCAATTGAATTAACTGCTGTGTCGATATCAACATCCGAATGCACGATCACACCGGCATTTCCGCCTAACTCAAGAGCAACTTTTTTTCGGAATGCCAATTCCTTAAGATGCCATCCAATTGCCGGACTTCCCGTAAATGTTAACATCTTGACTCGTGGATCCCGGGCAAGAATTTCACCGGTGCTGCCTTTGGCGGGAATTACCTGTAAAGCGCCTTCCGGAAGCCCCGCTTCCATAAAAAGTTCCGCCAGCAGAAGGGCTGAAATTGGCGTCTGTGATGCGGGTTTTAATACAACCGTATTCTTTGCGGCAAAAGCGGGAGCGAGCTTATGCGCGACCAGGTTCAGTGGAAAATTGAATGGGGTAATCGCTCCAATCACACCGAGAGGAAAGCGCTTTACCGTTCCAAACCTACCTTCTCCATAAGGTTTCTGATCCATAGGAATAACTTCTCCGGCTATTCTAAGACACTCCTCAGCGCCTAACATCATTGTATGAACAGTGCGGCTTACTTCTCCTCGCGCCGTCTTAATTGGTTTGCCCGCTTCAAGCGCTAACATTTTTGCAAATTCCTCTGAACGCGCTTTCAATTTTTGCGACACTTTTCTTAGAATATCAGAAATGACATGAGAGGGAGTAGATTTCATTGTTTTAAACGCCTTTTCTGCTCCATCAATCGCCTCCTCAAGAATTTCTTCATTACCAAAATATACTTTTGCGAACGGCTTACCGTTATATGGCTGGACAATATCTCTAAGAACAGCTCTCTTGCAAAATTGACCGTTAAGGAATATTTGGTAGATTTTCATTATGACCACCTCAATTTTTTTCTGTTCCCCTAAGAAAGATTCACAATATTCAGTGAAATGGTAGTAATTAAATCGGAATAATGCAAACAAATGGTTGTAAAAACTATCTGATATTACAGAAAAAATCCAAAATAGTAAAACCACTCTTTCAACGGACATTCTTATTAACGAAGATAAAATACAATTTAGCCTTGGATCTCTTTATTGTGGGAATGGTAGAATCAATGAGGCTTTGGAATGTTATGAAAAGGCATTTCGTAATAAAGCGGACAATATTGATGTAATAAAACGGTTGATCGAAATTTATATGAGAATTGATGATTTTGAGCAGATGCAAGGGTGTTTATCCAAACTCATTAATCTTACATCTGACGATTTGCAATATTTGAATTCATTACGAACATTATTAATAAAACAGCAGAAATTTCAAGAATCAATTAAAGTTTGTGGGACAATTTAGTATGTCAGGGATTTACAGGGACAGGTCAGTAAAAAGTCATATGCGAAAAATTTTAGCAGTAGAGAGAAAATAATTGAAGTATATTGATTACTGCTTGTTTATTAGATTGTGGGGGCGATTTCTATGTTTTACAATTAGTAAATTAAAAAAAAAGGTTTACTTTACCGGAGGCTCCTGGACATTGAGAGAGTTCCTTGACTATATAAAATTTATTCCACCCGGGAATAGACCAAATTTAGCAAAACCGGCGCAATTAAAAGTTGACATTGCCTTAATAATTCGCGATGAATTTATGGCAAATGAAGGCTATAAACGCGGCTTAGAAACTTGTCAGACAGTGGCGTATTCGTTATATAATCCTGATTGGATATTTCCTGTTTATATTGTTAATCATGGCATTGATTAAATAAAGTAATCATTCAGCAAATAATCCAAAAGCTTGAAGAAATACACAAAGGAGGGATATGAATTTAAAATTTCTAAATAAATTCTTAATGAATTAGATGCTCAAAGTTTTAAGCAGGTTGTTTTAAATTTCAAAGTTTAAAAAGAAATTTTTAACAAAACCAATATAATGTTAATAATAAATTGTAAGCGTTATAGCAACCAGAAAGTTAGACATAAAGCTCAACGCACGGGCAGGCAACAAGTATTAAAAAGATAGGGGAAAAGGAATGTTTGAAAGAGAAAACAACCCACACAACGTAAGAAGCGCAGAAATTGTAGTTGGATTAGCCTCATACCAGGAAGCAGACAGTATTGATTATCCTACACAACAGTTAAGCAGGGGACTGAAGAAGCACTACGGAGACAAAACTTCAGTAATTATCAACTGTGATAACCATTCCCCGGATGGGACTGAGGAGGTTTTTCTGGGTACTGTGACAGAGGTTCCCAAGATTTATATTACGACTCCACCTGGTATTTTAGGGAAGGGCTACAACTTTGAGAATATATTCCGGAAAATGCTTGAACTCGACGCAGAAATGCTGGTCTGTGTAGATGCCGACCTAATGAGTATTACCCCGGAATGGGTCAAATATTTCATTGATCCGATCCTTAATGATTATGACTTTGTTAACCCTTTATACTCAAGACACAAGTACGATGGAACTATTACAAACAATATCTGTTATCCATTGATTTACGGCCTTTTCTGCCACAATGTCCGTCAGCCAATAGGTGGCGATTTTTCAATGTCTAAAAGGTTCGTGAATCATCTTGTTTGCCAGCCGTGGCACAGAACCACCGAAGAATATGGAATAGATATATTCATGACTATGAATGCAATTCTCGGGGGATTCAAGACGTGTGAGACAGGGCTCGGTGCAAAGCGTCACAAACCGAGTGCACCAAAGCTCGGGGCTATGTTCACACAGGTTGTTAGTACAATGTTTCTGACCATAATTGGTAACTACGAAACATGGAAGGAGGCGACAGTCATTGAACAACCGGCACTATTTGGACTCAGACACATGGAACCACCGCAAGAGCTAATAATTGATAGAAGCGTAATAGAAAAACAGGCGAGAGACAATTTTGACCAGTACAAAGAAATCCTGGAGAGAGTGCTTTCACCATGCATATATGCTGATCTAAGTCACATGTTCTCCAGTAAGGGAATTGACATCAATACTGACCAGTGGGTGACAATCATTTACGATATGATCGCTGCCTTCAAGTCAGCCAGTGACCGCAACAACGAAATTGTAGAGTCATTAAAGGGACTTTATTTCGGAAGAACTCTGACTTTTATGAACAAAACGTGGGACTGGAGTAATGAGCAAACGGAGCTTGAAATACTCGCACAGGCTAAGGTTTTCCATGATAAGCGTGATTATCTAATATGTAAACTTGAGGAGTAATTAAATGGCAAACCACATATTTATCACATTACATTATTCTCTTATATACTGGATTTCTTCAATAAATAATGGAAATATTGAGTCCATTAAAAAAAGGTTGGAAAAGTAATTAATTGGATGTCACCCTACGTTCATCCCTGCCCGACCGCAGGCGGGGAAGGGAGACATCTCCAAGCACACTTCTGTAACATCCTGATAAATCGGGATTACTCAGTATGACAGGGATAAATTTTAGTTTTTTCAGTGAACTCAGTATTAAAAGAAAATATGATTTCGATATTGGATATTTCTACTAATAAAAGTGAAATAGTAGTAATTCACAGGCTGTATTTTGAAACTTATTTATAGACAAAATGTAGAAATTTTATATTGAAGACTAAGATTTAGAATATGAGAATGTGGATATGAAAAGAAAAAAAGCAGTTTTTGTTCATTATAGAGTTGGCTTGATGGATGGTGTTTCGTTAGAAATTGAGAAACGACGTCAAATTCTGGAAGAAATGGGCAGTGAGGTAAAACTTGTATCTGGTCCAAGGCAAAGTGGAGCTGATTTTATCATTGATGAATTGGAGTATGACACTCCGATTATGCGTGATATTAAAGAAAATTGTTTTAAATATTTCAATAAGAAAACACTTGATTCCGGGAATTTGATAGCTATGATTGATGAAGTCTCAAAGCGCATTGAAGAGACGTTTTTAGCTTATCATCATAAGGAGAAATTTGATGTAATATTTTTGCATAACATGTTTTCACTGGGGCTGCATATTAGCGCCGCATCTGCATTTGCAAGAATAGCCCGGAAACTCAATATTCCGGTTATTGCAACGCATCATGATTTTTACTGGGAAAGAAAAGATTTTTTGGAGCCTGTAAATGAGGAGGTTGCCGAGTATCTGGAAACTTATGTTCCTCCACTCCAAATAAATAATATCATACATGTGTGCATTAATTCACTGGCACAGGCTGAATTAAAGCGGAGAAAAGGTATTAGCACGGTTGTAATTCCGGATGTCTTTGATTTTAAACAAAAATCCTGGACTCCGGACAAATATAATTCTGATCTTCTTCAAACGATTGGCGTAAAACCAAATGATCTTGTAATTCTACAGGCAACGAGAATTGTGAAGCGCAAAGGGATAGAATTAACGATTCAATTTGTCCGAGAATTAGAAAGACAGAAAGATAAATTGACAGGAAAAACATTATACAACGGCAAAGCGATCACCAATGATAGTAATATAGTTTTAATACTGGCTGGATATGCTGAAGAATTTGACAAACAGTATCTCAAGAATCTCAAGGATGAAATAACTACGGCAAAAATAAAAGCCAAGTTTATCAATTCGATTGTTGGCGCTGAACGAAGCTGTGGAGATAAAAAGATTTACTCATTGTGGGATTTATACGTTTTTTCCGACCTTATTACTTATCCAAGTATATTTGAAGGCTGGGGCAATCAATTTATTGAGGCAGTTTTTGCCAAAAAACCAATTGTATTATTCGAATATCCCGTATTCATATCAGATATAAAAAAAGAGGGCTATTTTTTAATTTCACTCGGTAGTAAAATTCGCGGCAATGATAAAAATAATCTGATAGAAATTGACGTTTCTAAAGTAAATAAGGCTGCTATTGAGTCAATTAAAGCACTAACATCTAAGGAAACAAATATCCTGTTAGATAGAAATTTTGAAATTGGCGCAAGATATCACGATTATAACGTGTTAAGAGAATTTTTAACAACTTATGTTTGAGATCTATAAGAATTTCGACCGATTATCTATTTTTTTACTTCTGTCTATTCCTGTCATATCAAATACCGAAAAATGAATATGGAATTAGTAAAAGAATAAGCGATATTAAGTTGTAACGTTAAAATATTCTTAGAACTCAAGTGTAAATCCGCCTACCGGGAAAAGGCTGAATTGATAGATATTTTCTATGCTTCCGTCGGCGGCGTAGTTGTAGCCCCAGATATTTTTGCGACCATAAATATTCATTATATCTATGTAAGCAACAAGAGCGGAACCTTTGAACATCCACCTTCTCAGGATCATTAAATCAAAACGGTGATATTCCGGTAAGCGCTCCGTATTAATATCTGTGCTCCAGCTTGTGTACCAGCGGCGCAGATAGGGATCATAGGTCTGCCAGGTATATGGTCGCCCCCTCGTATACCTCCAGCGAACGCTTATTTCAAATTCATCTCCCGGTGAGATTAACCAGGACATTGCTTTCCACAACTTTTTATCTCTTACATTTTGGTACCATTTATATTCATGCATATTCCAGCGGTATCCTGAAATGAATGTAAATACATCTCTGAAATCATAATCTGCAACATAGTAAGGTTCATCCTCTCTTCGTACATCTTTTCTTTTTGCGATATAATGCGAGTAAGAGAGAGTGAAATTAAAGTCTTTACTCAATTTTTTCTGTAAGAAAAGTTCAATTCCTCTGGAATAGCCTTCACCGATACTCACCATCTCATTTTTGTAGTTATCCAAAGAATCATGCTCTATCCATGATCTCGGAAATGAGAGGTTCTGATAGTCTTTCTGATAGATTTCGATGCTGCCTTTCATGTCTTTGGTAAACAGATGTTCGATGCCAAGTACATATTGGTCAGTTGAACGGCTTTTTAACTTCTTGTTCTTTTCGAGATTAGCGGTAAAGTGAATATATGCGGGTTCCTGAAAATGCTTTCCGTAACCAACGTTGATAGAAGTTACCGGTGTTAATTTATAAGAAAATCCAAAACGTGGAGCGAGCATACTGTAGTTTGAATACTCAAATTTCGAATAGCGTAATCCTGCGGTGAGTGTGATTTTGGGTATTGGTTTCCATTTGTATTGACCATAAACAGCATACTTTGTTGTCCGTATATTTTTATCTAAATTCCACTCGTTATAGATCCATGCTGTATCGAATATAGCGAATGTATCCGGATGGTCAGCGTAATAATCATCGGCATTAAAATAAAATGTCATATCATCTTGGTCATCATAGGGGTGATAATAATATGTCCAGGCTGTATCTCCTTCAAACCAATCCTTATGATTGAACTGGATATGCTTAATATTTGCCCCAACCATGAAATCGTGTTGGTTATTAATACGATGAAAGTAATCTCCTTTAAGCGTCCATTCGGTTTCGAGGTCATTCTTGGTGAAAAAGGTATTCCTGCTGCCATCCGCCATACCTTCTTTCACATTATAATCCCAATAATTGCCGACATTTGATAGTGTTATGAGTGAATACCGGTTTTTCCCAAAGAGTGTTTTTAGGGTTAATCCTGTAGCATATTCATAACTTTTTACATCCACATACTCTGCTCCTTGTGAAACGCTTTCATCGCCCTCGCCAATATTAATAGCATCGTTTCCGTAGAGACCATTCCAGATGAGTTTGGTTTTGGGTGAAATGTACCAGACAAGCTTTCCCTGTAAGCTATAGTATTGGGGCACCGCTGTCATACCGAAACTTTTAATCATAAGATCAAGATAGCTTTTATGAAATCCGAGCATATATGAAACAGCGCCATTTGCAAGGGGACCTTCTATAAAAAGTCCGATACCGGACATTCCCATATCCAGGTCCAGGTGTAATTTCTCACGGTTTCCCTCTTTCAGATGAATGTCCATGACGGATGATGCTTTGCCGCCGTATCGGGCAGGGAATGCTCCTGCATAGAAGTCCACTTCGCGAATAAACAATGGATTGATTATAGCAATGGGACCGCCTCCCATTCCCTGATTACCGAAGTGATTCGGGTTGGGAATTTCAATATTATCCATTAGAAAAAGATTTTCCGCCGGCTCGCCGCCCCGGACTATTATTTCATTCTCCTGGTCAGCGCCGGATACAACCGCAGGCAGCGCCTGCATCATACGCTGAACGTCCATAGCGCTACCTGGATCACGAACCAATTCAGTATAATCAATATTTCGGTCCGAAACAACTGCATCGCGTGCCTTTACAAAAGCAGTTGCAGTGACAATAACCTCTTCACCAGCAATAGGGCTTATTCCCAGCGATACGTCCATTTGGGAAATTCTATCCGGACTGACCGGGATATTGAGTTTTTCCAGCTTCTCATATCCCATCATATGAAAGCTGAGATTATAAGTTCCCACAGGAATGTTACGGATATGATATCTGCCATCAAGATCAGTGGCAGCGCCCCAGTCGGTACCGCTAACAACAACATTTACTCCGATCAACGGGGCCTGGGTTTCTTTATCAATAAGCACTCCAATAATGTCGCCTGTTTGTGCACTTAAACATACCGTTAGCAGCAAGATAAGAATCAAGATTATCAGTAGCCGAATCCTTGAACCTTTCATCCTTTCTTCTCCTTTACTGAATGGATGGTGGCCTTATTTGGACATTAGCGGGGTGAGTTTCCCGTCCATGTTCTTCATGTTCCATTCATATATCATTTTCCACATAATTTCAATATTAAAAAATATTTGACAAGATATGTAAAAATTCTATTATAATCAATTAATTGGTAGAATTCTTCTTTGTTTGTACGATGAGAGCGTTTCACTTTACATTCATTCTCGTCCTCCGGTTATTCACTATATAATACTAAAGTGTCCACTGAAGAACCAATTTTCATATTTTTCAAATAAAATGTTGCATATATACAACAAACCATATTATATTAACAACGTGTGATATGATATTTGATATGAAAGTTTGGAGACCATATGAAATCAAGAAAATTGTATAATCGAATTTCCGTGCTGAGAAAAGAACGGAATATCTCAAGAAAAGAGCTGGCAGAAAGTATTGGAGTAAATATCCAGACTGTTGGTTATCTTGAGCGGGAAGAGTACAACCCAAGTTTGGATTTGGCATTTAAAATAAATGAGTATTTTGGTTTACCAATAGAACTCATATTCTCACCTGAACCATTAAAACCACTTAGTGAAGAAATTATAGAATTAAAAAACAAAATTGGAGGAGAAAAATAAAATGAAAAAACAAAATTCAAGAAAGCAGAACAGAGTGTGGATTTTGCTTAATTATTTCAGTCTAATAGCTCTAATTGTGTTCTTTTACACAGGAAAATATTTCCAATGGCCAATATCTTTAGTTGTTTTCGAGATTGGCTCTGTTGTGGTTTTTCTAATTTCCTTTTTAAAAGCTTTTATCAAAACAAAATATTGGAAAATGGTTCATACTTCATATAAGAACCTTGATGAAAGAGAAATGCAGGTTGTGTTGAACGCTCTAAGATATGCGTATAGCATTTTTACGATTGTCTGTCTTATTATTATTTACGCTTTTGCCATAGTAGAATATCACCCAATCGATGTTTTGCTTGCCGCTGGATTGCTCTATCTGGCACATACATTACCCGCAGCCATAGCAGCTTGGAATGAGAAAAACATTTCAATTGACGATGACTGAAAGTTGTGTCATGAATTCACTCATGCCACATCCTTCTTAAACTGGCAGGAGTAGCTCCTGCCACAACTGTTAAATCTATCATCGTTTTGATCTTAACAGCGATTCTCGGTCTTCAATGTTCCAAAACAGGGTGTTTCATAATGTATACCAAACCAACCTTCCGAAGGTTGGAAACCTTCGGAAGGTTCAGCAGCACTACTTTATGACAAAATCCTCCTTCCATACAGTGATCGATTCACCTGCCTGCCCGCCCCTTCCGCCGAAGGCGGATGGCAGGCGGGTGTTTTTCTTTTTACAAAACAGATTCATGAACAAAATACTGTTACAGTCTATACTTTTCAACCTGAATTATTCATAGCCACTAAGACACAAAGTGATGTTTAATATAAAAATAAAGATAAAAAGGTAAGGTATAAATTTTGATTTGTTTCGTACCTGCCTGTCGCGGCTGCGACGCAGACAGGTATTTCAATATCTACATTTTATTAATTCTTAGAGCCTTAGTGTCTTTGTGGCAAGATTTATGAATTAAACAGGTCAAGCACAAAGATATAAAAACTTCTTGTATGTTTACACCGCACAATTGTATGTTCTAAGCATACATATAGGCTTGAACAATGAATGTACTCGCTCAAATTTTATCACCGAAGGTTCGGTCTGGGATTTTCAGACTTCTTTTTGGAACCGAAACTCCTGTCTGCCCGGCAGCCGTCCGGCAGACGCCGGACAGGAATTACATTTATGGGAAATTGTGAGAAAAACAGGATTGGCTATTAGCAAATTGGAGAGGATTATATGAGTATTTATAAAATACATGAAAATGCAAAGAATTATTTAAACGTTTTTCTTGAAGAGGAAAAAAAAGATTCGGCGTTCCGTTATAAATTATATAAAGATGATATTAAGGATATTAAGATATATGCTAAGGAGAAACACGTATCCCATCTTGATGAAGAAGAATTGATAGCTGATGTTAATAAAAGAATCGAAAGATCGCAAAGAGAAGTTTTGGAGTTGCAGGATTTTATAGAAGGCCCTTTGACGTGGACTGAAAGTGAAAAGAAACCATTCAGAATTAATAGAGATATCCATTTAAAACTGCACGGGAAACCAATCAAGGACAATATATATTTATATAACAATAATTTTTATTATGTTAAGGGTCCCTACTCTGAGCAAGAAAAAGAGTTACTTGTTATGGAATGTTTCGATAGAGATCGTCGAAAATTTGAAAGATTAACAAATAGATTTGAGAAGCAAATTGAAACAAGAAATGAAAGACCGAGAATTCCCGAATCTGTGCGAATTGATGTATGGCGGCGTGATCAAGGCAAGTGTGCAAAGTGCGGGTCTCGTGAAAAGCTGGAATACGATCATATAGTTCCAATTTCTAAAGGTGGAAGTAACACGACCAGGAATATCGAATTACTTTGTGAGAACTGTAATAGACAGAAAGGTTCAAATATTCAATAAAATAAGACCTGTCTTGAAGTTCGAATTATAAGGGATTAAAAATGCCATACAAAATTTAAGGAATGAGTAATTGAAACATATGTTAGGGCGTAAAGGAAATGGATAAATACGAAACATTCTATGAACTAACACAAAATGAACATTATAATATTGATTATTCAATAGTATATCGTTTAGCGAATTCTGATATTGCTATTATTGCGATACATGGAGGTAAAATCGAGCCTTTTACTACAAATATTGCTGATTTGTTGGCAAATAATAAATATGATTTCTATAGTTTTTTAGGCCACAAAAAGAATAACAACAGAAATCTCCATATTACAAGCACAAACTTTAATGAGCCAATATGTATGAATATTTTATCAAAAGTCAATAGCACAATTTCTATACATGGTTGTAATGGTGAAAAACCATTTTATATCATTGGAGGTTTAGAAAAAAAATCTATTTCTTCTATTGAAAAAGAATTAATTATGAATGGATTTAACTCAAAAAACTCCACCAATCTATCTGGTTATAGTACTTATAATATATGCAATAGAAATAGAAGAAAAATGGGAGTTCAGTTAGAACTTAGTAAAGAATTGCGAGTATTGATGTCAAAAAATGAGCAATTGTTAAATAAATTTATCTCGATAATATCTAAAAATATTCGAGGAGAATAAATATATGGAAAACATTTATTGGCTAATTATTATAATTGCAGCCATTGGAATTGGTTCATTGGTAGGTGTTTTCGTTAAAATGAAACCCGGATTTGGTCCATTTAATTTAAGAATAATCGGAATAATCATTGTTGCAACTTTTGTTTCACTTCTTGCGTTATATGATATAAAGTCAATAAGTGCTGCTATGGGAATACTTGGTGCTATTGTAGGGTATTTATTTGGTATTGATAAGAAGGATAAAGAACAATAACCAGCCCTAACGAATCTTTTATAGAAAGTAAAGTCAAGTCAAGAATATATTTCACCGCAACCCCGTAGGCTCATACAATTTGAAAATAATATCTCAGATCAGGATATTACTAAACTAACCTTCGGAAGGTTAGTTCCTCAGCAGCACTACTTTATGACAAAATCCGCTTTCAAATCAGCAATCGATTCACCGTAATGATCTTTTAATGAATGGATTTCCTTCATTAGATAATCGATCCGGGTTGCGGATTCAGTCATATAATAGTAAAACAATTCGCGCTTTTTTGAATAGGCAGCTAACCTTAAGTCAAGTCATGGTGATGTGCTCAGGTTGGAGACATTGCCGGTGGATCGACTTAACTCAAGTCTGCCGAAAAAACGTCAATCATCAATAGTCAATTTTAAGCCAAATATCTTCTTGTATAGTAGAATAAATCATGGTATATTGATATTGTTTCGAATATAATCTAAGGATAATGCAAAATGATATTGAGAATAAAATATATTGATCAAATCACTCCTTTTATTGGTAAACCTGTAATAAAAGTCATTACGGGTATGCGACGTATTGGAAAAAGTACTTTTTTAAAGATGATTATGAATACTCTTCAAGAACAAGGAATTGATAAAAATTTAATAGTATATATTAACAAAGAATCACTGGAGTTTGATGATATTCAAAATTACATGCATTTGAATCGGTATATTACAGCCATATCACAAAAGACTAAAAAAAAATTATATATCTTTATTGATGAAATTCAAGAAATATCGGAATGGGAAAAAGCAATTTTGTCCTTTTTCAGCAATGATGTTGCAGATATTTACATATCAGGTTCAAATGCACATCTGTTTTCTGAAGAATTGGCAACATTATTATCAGGAAGATATGTAACAATTCCAATTTATCCGCTCACTTTTAAGGAGTTTTTACTTTTTCGAGGAAGTAAAATTGAAAATGTTGATAATGAAAAAGAATTTAGTAATTATGTCAGATTTGGCGGTTTTCCGGGAATACATATGCTTGATTTTCATGAAGAAATCATTTTTCAGTATATAAATTCAATTTTCAACACAATTTTGTTAAAGGATGTAACAAAGCGACATAAGATTAGAAATGTTGCTCAATTAGAAAGAATTACTAAATTTATTTTTGATAATTGCGGGAATATTATCTCAGCAAAAAAAATATCTGATTATTTGAAATCTCAAAGAGCATCTGTAACAGTAGATACAATTCAGAATTTTTTACAATATTTACAATCTGCATTTCTAATTTTTAAAACATCACGTTTTGATATAAAAGGCAAACGACATTTGGAATTTCTTGAAAAATATTATATGGGAGATATTGGATTGCGACATGGATTTATTGGATATAGAGATAGTGATATTTCAGGAATTTTAGAAAATATTGTTTACCTGGAACTTTTATCGCGTGGTTATAAAGTTAGTGTGGGTAAACTCAGTAATTTAGAGATTGATTTTATTGCTGAGCAACAGGGTAATAGAGAATATTTTCAGGTCTGCTATCTTCTTGCATCAAAAGATACGGAAAACCGGGAATTTAAACCCTTGGAATTGTTGAAAGATAATTTTCCCAAAACAGTAATCTCATTAGATAAAAATTGGGGAAATAACAGAAATGGTATTTTGCGTAGTAATTTGATTGAATGGTTGATGGTTGATGATTAAAAACAGTAAATCGTCAATCGTAAACCATAATGTTTATTGTATAGCAGAATATATCATGGTTTATTGGTATTGTTTCGAATATAATCTAAAGATTTGTTCACAAGAACTTCTTTAGAGAAGCCTTCGGAAGGTTATTTCAGCAGCGCTACTTTATGACAAAATCCGCTTTCAAATCAGCAATCGATTCACCGTAATGATCTTTTAATGAACGGATTTCCTTCATTAGGTAATCGATCCGGGTTGCGGATTCATTCATATAATAGCGGAACAGTTCCCGCTTTCCCTCATATTCTTCCGCCACCGGTAAAAACAGCGCACAACGGTAAATGATCGACGCTATTTCCACGAGGTAATTTGCCACATAATCGTAAAAATCTTTGTTCTTCAGTTCGAGCACAGCATTAGCGGTCTGTTGAAGCTGCTCTACATATCCAAGAATGATTTCCTTTTCTCCGTCAAGGTTTTTTACTTCAAGATTTCGCAGGGCTTCCCATTCTTTTTCCAGCACATTGGTGCTTACTCCGCCAATGGCAGCGACTACCTGCAACTGAGTTGTGCCTTCGTAGATATTGGTGATCCGGGCGTCCCGCGCCAGGCGTTCCACAGGGAAATCCTTCATATAGCCGCAGCCGCCGTGAATCTGGACCGCGTCGTAGGCGACTTTATTCGCCATTTCCGTAGCGGTAAATTTCGCCAGGGGCGTTAGAAAATCGGCCATTGCAGCCGCGTATTTTAATTCGGCTTTGACGTTTTCGCCTTTGCCCGCTTTGCGCTCGTACATATCTTCATAATCCACAAACAGCGCAGTGCGATAGAGCAGCATGCGGGTGGTCTCGATCTCCGCCTGCATTTTTTTCAGCATCTGGTAAACCGCCGGAAAATGGACAATCGTCTTTCCAAACTGCTCGCGCTCGTTGGCATATTTCACGGCTTCTTCATAAGCTGCCTGAGCGATTCCCAGCGCTTGTGACGATACCGCCAGGCGGGCGCCATTCATCAGGCTCATGACATATTTTATCAAGCCGAACTTACGTCTGCCGACCAATTCGGCTTTTGCCATATTGAACTGCATCTCGCAAGTCGGGGAACCGTGGATACCGTGTTTATTCTCAATGCGCCTGACGATCATATTATCATCGCGATAGCGCTCGTAGAGGAACATACTCAATCCGCGTCCGCCTTTGGAGCCTTCTTCCGAGCGCGCCAGCACAAGAGAAACTTCCCCGGAACCGTTGGTGATAAAGCGTTTTACACCGTCGAGATACCACTCTCCGTCTTTCTCAATCGCCCGCAGCGCTACAGCTTGCAGATCACTCCCGGCGTCGGGTTCGGTGAGCGCCATGGAACCGCTGACTTCGCCACTGCAGAATTTGGGCAGCACCCGGTCTTTTTGTTCTTCGGAACCGAATTTATTAATCGTTACTGCGATATCCTGCAATCCAAACAGGTTCATTAAACTGGCATCCGCCTGGGAAACCATCTCCACGATGATAGTGTTTACCGTCACCGGCAGATTCAGACCGCCATATTTTCGTGGCAACATTCCGCCCATGTATCCCGAACGAGTCAGAGTTTCCATATTCTCCCGGGTTTCGGGAGCCCATTCAACAATTCCGGTCCGGTAGGTCGGTCCCTGTTCATCCACGGCTTCAGCGCGGGGCGCGATAAAATTGGCACAGATATCTCCGGCATTTTTCAGGACCATATCATACCATTTTAACGCTTCATCGTAGGAATGCAGCGCTTCAGAACCATTATCCTGAAAATTGTTTTCCAGCTTGCTGACAATATCCTGCAGTTCTGTTTTCTCGAAATAAAACTTCCGGTTATCGTTATAGTAATTAGCCATTATCCCTCCTCCTTCAAATAGCGCAGCATCACCGGAATAATCTCATTCAGGTCGCCGACAATTCCCATATGAGCAATGTTGAAAATCGGCGCTTCGGGGTCTTTATTGATCGCTATGATCTTCTGGGATTCTTCCATCCCGGCGCGATGCTGAATCTGTCCTGAAATGCCGCAGGCGATGTAGAGCATCGGTCGCACGACCGATCCGGTCTGACCGATTTGATGATCCTTTTCGGCAAAACCAAAATCCACCGCCGCGCGACTGGCGCCAACTTCCCCTTTGAGGGCATTTGCCAGATCCCGGATCAAGCGGAAATTTTCCGCGCTGCCGACGCCGGCGCCGCCTGAAATAATAATGTTCGCCGAACCAAAATCGACCTTTTTGACTTTCGGAATTACCGAAAGGAATTCACTCTTAACCCAGCTTTCATTGAAATCGATCGTGAACGGTTCCATCTTAACCGGATGATTTAGACGTTCTTCAGGCAACAGCATGACGCCTTCCCGCACCGACGCCATCATTGGACGATGATCGGGAGTAATGATCGTCGCCAGAATATTCCCGCCAAACGCCGGACGCACCTGGTAAAGGATTTTGCCTTTGTTCTTGTAATCCTCGATATAAAGTTGCGTGCAGTCCGCCGTCAATCCGGTTTTAAGGGATGACGCAATCAACGGTGCAATGTCGCGACCGGTATGAGTTGCGCCAAAAAGTACAATGTCAGGTTCTTCGGAGCGGATCATCTCTACGAAAGTATGTTTAAAGGCAATGGAATGCAGGTGTTTGAGCCGCGCATCGATAAAATACAGGAGACGACTCATCCCGAACCGGAACAATTCGTCTGTATTTCCGGGCAATGCGTCACCGGCAAAGACACCGACTACTTCTCCTTTGAAAGGATTTGACAGAGTATAGGCTTTATGGGTCAGTTCAATACTGACATTCCGTAGTTTGCCGGTTACCGGATTTTTTTCTATAAATACAATCGCTTTCATCAATGAACCTCAACGTAAACTTTCATAATATCACGAACAAGCTGCTTGATATCGGTCTGCCCGGTACCGTATATCTTCAAATCGCCGCCCTTTAGCATAATGCTTTTGATCTTATGTACTTTCGTTGGGCTGCCTTTCAAACCGCAGCGCTCTTCATCTAATTTCAGGTCATCCAGGGAATAGGTTGGAATAACCCAGCCATTCGCTACGGCTGTCGATAATTCTGAATTACTAAAATTATCCTTCACGTCAGCCCGGAAATATTGCAGCATCCGACGGCAGTTTGGATAGCGCGGCGTATTGACTTGGGACGTGATCGTCAGTAAGGCGGGATAGCCGGTTTTAATCACTTCGGTCTGTACTTCCCCGTCTCTCTCGACAATCAGGTAATTATCATCAAATTCCTTCAAAGCCGAAACATATGTGATCTGGTTGAAACCGATCTTATCGGCAACCTGGGGACCAACCTGGGCGGTGTCGCCGTCAATTGCCTGTCGTCCGGCGAGCACCAGATCGACTTCACCAAATTGTCTGATTGTCTCTGCAAGAACGAAGGACGTTGCCAGGGTATCGGCTGCCGCGAATTTTCTATCGGTAATCAGCATGACGTGGTCGGCGCCCATATATAAGGAATGTTTTAAAATTTCGGCTGCTTTCGGCGGTCCCATGGTAATAACGATAACTTCACCGCCAATCTTGTCCTTAATGGTCAACGCCATTTCCAGAGCATTCAAGTCTTCCGGGTTAAAGATCGCCGGGAGAGCCGCGCGGTTGACCGTGCCATCTTCCTTCATGGCATTGCCGGTGATATTAGCAGTATCGGGAACCTGTTTTGCCAGTACAACTATTTTTTTCATCCATCCTCCAAACATCAAATGTTAACCGGTAGTTTAACACAGAAAATATTTTTATCAATGATTTTTCGACCAGTCTCGTCAACTTATTAGACCAGAATCTTAAAGCAATCAATCGGAATGTTTGACTTTCCATGGCGATGTTGTAATTTTGACGGCGTATGCAATTATAATCAAGCAGGAGTATGCCCGTCCAATGACAAAAATAATTAACATTGATAACTGGCAGCGCAAATGCCAGTACGAATTTTTCCGGCAGTTGGATTATCCGCATTTCAACATTTGCACCAACCTGAATATTTCCAAAGCCCATCAATATACTAGTGAAAAGGGTATATCGCTGTTTAAGACGATTCTTTACGTCACCATCAAAACGGCAAATGATATACCGGAATTTCGATGCCGAATTCGGGGAAATCAGGTTGTTGAACATGATATTATTCGCCCCTCTTTTACTGTAAGTGTAGAGAACGATCAATTTAGTTTCTGCACGGTGAATTATGACGAGAACGTCGAAAAATTCTTCGCAATCGTAAATAAGGGAATTGAGCGAGTCAAACAAAATCCTTCACTTATCGATGAACCGGATCGCGATGACCTGGTATATATTTCCTGCCTGCCCTGGATTTCTTTTACCGGTATCATGCACCCGATCCACATGCATCCTGTGGACTCGGTTCCGCGCATCGTCTGGGGTAAATACATTCACGAAGGCGACAGTGTGAAACTCCCCTATTCTCTGCAGGCACATCACGCCCTGGCGGACGGCTTTCACGCCGGGAAGTTCTTCAATCTATTCCAGGAAACAATCAATCAACCGGAACGTTTATTTGAAACACAACAAGACAGTAAATAATAAACGATGCTAAGGGTTGATGGTTTCGTAAAAAGTGATTATATGTATCATTCTGATGAGCGAAGCGAAGAAGAATCTCCGACCTGCCCGCCCTTCGGGAGCAGGCGGGCGAGAACCCTATAGAGATTCTTCACTCGTACCTCGTTCAGAATGACAGTTTTGATACTTTTTACGATTCCATCAAGGTTTACTCTTTGATCAATTTCTTATACAGCGCCAGGTACTGCCCGGCTGATTGTCGCCAGGAAAAATCGGTTTTCATTCCGTTCAGCATTATCTGCCGCCATTCTTCCTTTTTATAATAGAAGGAAACCGCCTGGTTTATAGATTTAACCAGGTCATCGGCAGAATAATCGCCAAATAAAAATCCGTTGCCCTGTTGACCGTTCCATTGCATTACGGTATCCGCCAGACCACCGGTCTTATGTACTAGCGGAACCGTTCCGTACTTCAGGCTGACCATCTGAGTGATCCCGCAGGGTTCATAGCGGGAGGGCATCAGGAAGATATCACAGCCCGCCATGATTTTATGAGAAAGCGGGTTATTGTAACTGAAATCGATTTTCAGGCGTTTTGCATAAAGTTTTGCATATTTCCGCAATTCCTGCTGATAGGATTTATCTCCGCTTCCGAGAATAATCAATCCCATATTCTGAGCCATAATCCGATCCAGGGCTTCCAGCAACACCGGAATTCCCTTCTGCTCCACCAGCCGGGAAACCATTCCGATTAGCGGTTTATCGAGGAGCCCGTTGTCCAATCCCGTTTCGTCAAGTAAAGCCACCTTGTTGATTCGTTTATCTCCAAGACTGCCAGGAGAATATTGTTTGCTTATAAATAGATCTGTTGCGGGGTTCCACTCAGAATAGTCCACCCCGTTTAAAATGCCAAAAACATGCTGTTGATGTTCACGTATTACACTCTTCAGTCCGGTGCTTAATACCTCATCGGTCATTATTTCTTTTGCATGGGTCGGACTTACCGTACTCACAGCGTCAGCAAAAATAATTCCTGCTTTCAACGGGTTGATCTGTCCATACCACTCCATCGGAGCCGTGGGATTGAAGAGTTCATCCGGCAGGTTATAAATCTCCTGGCGCTCCATGCCAACAATTCCCTGGTACGCGATATTATGCAGGGTCAGCAATGTTTTTGTGTTTAGGAATTGTGAATAATCAGATGATTGGTTTTTCAGATATACGGGTATTAATGCTGTGTGATTGTCATGGCAGTGAATCAGATCGGGGATCCAGTGGAGAACTTTGCAAATTTCCAGGGACGCCCTTGACAGCAGGAGAAATCGTTTGTCGTTATCCTCGTATGGTTTACCGCTTTTATTTTCATAAATACGCCGTGATCCGAAATATTGTTCATTTTCAATAAAATAAACCCGGTGATTCGAATGTCCGGGCGATATCCATCTTGAAATACCACAATCCACGGTCTCATTTTCTATTTGTACCGAAAAGCGGTAAGGGCTGCTTTCAAGATTATGTGATTGTCTGTCTATTATTCCGTAGGCGGGCGTAACAACTACAATTTCAACACCCGTTTTGGCAAGAGCACCCGGTAATGCACCTGCCACATCGCCCAATCCGCCGACCTTTGAATAGGGGTAAACTTCGGCTGAAACGAATAATATTTTCATATTAGGGTTAGTCGAATATAGTTTCTATAATAATCAATCTGTCAGTGTGCACCAGTAGCTGAAATCCAGATCGGGGAATATATCGTCATCCTGCTCAATTCTCCGAAGATATTCCTCGGCGCCTCCATCCAGTGTTTCGTTTTCCAGATATTCTTTCAGAATTTTATCAATATTCTTAATCCGTTCATTATGCACTGCGATCCGGTCCTCGGCATAATCTCTGGCGCTCCAGGTGCTGATCAGGAATTGCCAGTCGGAGCTCTCCAGCAGGAGCAGCTGGCGCGCCATAATATTCAGGAGACGGCGCAGGGTTTCGTCTTTGGTATTTTTGTATGTGTCGGCGAGTTCGGTCATGCGATCTTCGGCAGCGTAGATATGCTTCCAGGTCCATTCCGTCCATTCATTTAACCAGATATAGTGAAAGCCTCCCTGACCCCAGGAACCTTCCGGGAGCGAAACTGATGCTGATGGTTGATTCTCGCGGAGATGTTCTCCGAGAGTGACTTTTTTCACATCGGCGCTCGAATTTAATTTTCTGAGGACTTTTCCCAGCCAGCGCGTTCCTTCAAACCACCAGTGTCCGAACAGTTCGGTATCAAAAGGCGCGGTCAGAATGCCAACTTTAGCGGTTTTATCATAATTACCGTTGATATATTCATGCAGAATATTTACAAAATGCGACGCCTGATTTTCCAGGGCTTCTTCCACATCCTCAGGATTATATTCCATTTTATCGGCAAGATCGGCTTTGGCGCCGGTTACTTTCCAGAAGCGATGACCGCCGGGATAATGTTTCTTATGAAAATCCAGGTATCGACCATCACCGGGATATCCGTATTCACCGCTCCAGACCTGTAATGCCGATTCCTCATGCCGACCATAAGCAACGGCGGCTCGACTGGTTCCGGTTGATGTGACCAGATAATTTTCAAAAATAGAGCGCTCTTTGATCTCATCCATTGGTTTCCAGTTCTTCTCAAACTGACGCCAGAGTTGCTTTAACGAACTAAAACGGTCAATGTAGACGCCTTTCCCTTCACCGCCCAGGATAAGATGCTTATCAACGATGAAGTATTGAATATCATATTTATATAAAAACTCTTCCACGCCTTTACGAAAAAACTTTTTAGGGTATTCCACGGTCGGCGAAGACCATTCATAGCTGGGTCGATAGGCACACTCCGGCAGCCACATGCCTTTCGGGTCCCGTCCGAAATGCCGCTTATAGCTTTCCTTGCCAACCCGAACCTGGGCGTCGATTGCCTCATCGGAACCAAGCAATGGAAAGTAACCGTGAGTTGCTGCACAGGTAATTATTTCCAGGTGATCATCATCCTGAAGTTTTCGAAATCCTGCGAGAACGTTCCTGGAGTAGGTATCAATAAAGGTGTTTTTAATATCCGTATAATATTCTTCCCAGAAAACCGAGACCTTTTCAAGATGCTCATTTTTTATTTTTGTGAATTCGACTTTATTTTCCCGGGCGGCTTCAATCTTTTGATCTAAGTAGTGAATGAATCCGTATTTGAATTTTTCCGACGCCAGTTGTTCAGCTAGGATCGGTGTAATTCCCAGAGTCACTTTCGGGCTGATTCCTTCCGCAACCAGCGCGTCGAATTCTTTCAGCAACGGCACATAAGTTTCCGCCGCAGCTTCGTAAAGCCAGTCCATACCGTGGGGCCATTCACCATGATTGATCACATAGGGCAAATGGCTGTGTAAAACAAATGTAAAATATCCTTTCATTGCATCCTCATATTGTAATTTTGAATTATCTCCATGTTCAATGACGATAAATTAAGACTTTTTGGAATAAAAAGTAGCACAGGTTTTCTAACTTGTACATCTTTAAACTACCGAATATTCACTCACACACAGATTAAAAATC
>JADHWC010000112.1 GCA_016783665.1 Fidelibacterota bacterium
CATCCGACAGGATTTTCCCAATCTGCATCAGACCGTTAATGGCAAACCACTGGTTTATCTCGATAACGCTGCTTCCACACACAAACCACAGTTGGTAATCGAGGCCGTCCGGAAATTTTATAGTGAATACAACGCTAACGTCCATCGAGCGCTATACCGGTACGCAACTGAAGCTACTGAAGCGTATGAAGCCAGTCGCGACAAAGTCGCACGGTTAATCAATGCACCAGATCGGCGCTCAATTATCTTTACCAGCGGCACCACCGAATCCATCAATCTAATAGCCTACGCCTGGGGTCGGCACAATCTGGGTCCCGGCGATGAAATCCTAGTGACGGAGATGGAGCACCATTCCAACCTGATCCCCTGGCAACTGACCGCCCGGGATACCGGCGCGACATTAAAATTTATTCCGATCACGGCTGACGGAGCTCTGGACCTATCTAACCCGGACCAGTATTTTACAGCCCGGACCAAACTGGTGGCCTTTATCCAACAGTCCAATGTTTTCGGCACTATCAATCCGGCCAGACAAATTATCGAAATGGCTCACCAAGTCGGAGCGCTCACCGTAGTGGATGCAGCCCAAAGTGTGCCGCATCATCAGGTTGATGTAACCGAACTGGATTGTGATTTCCTGGCTTTTTCCGGTCATAAAATGCTGGGTCCCACCGGTATCGGCGTACTCTATGGTAAACCGGAATTGCTGGAAGCAATGGAACCATTTCTAAGCGGCGGTGAAATGATCCAATCGGTTACGATGGAAAAATCCACCTGGAACGAAATCCCCTGGAAATTCGAGGCGGGCACGCCCAAAATCGCCCAGGCCATCGGGCTGGGCACTGCCATCGATTACATCAGATCTATTGGATTCGAAGCAATCGGTAAACATGAAAAAGAATTGACCGACTACGCTCTGTCGGCTTTATCGGCGCTGGACGGCATCACTATTCACGGCAACACTCATCAGCGCGGGCCGGTGATCAGCTTTAATGTGAAAGACGTCCATCCCCACGACCTGGCCCAATTCCTGGATCAGGAAGGAATTGCTATCCGGGCCGGGCATCATTGCACCCAGCCAATTATGCAAAAACTGGGCGTACCGGCTACTTCGCGAGCAAGTTTTTCCCTATACAATACTAAAGCGGAAATAGACATCCTGATCGAATCAATTGCCAACACAATCCTGTTTATGACCGGATAATCAGTATTATTCTGATAAGGTTAATACTGCTTTTTCTATCTAATTTACTGGTCGAAATTTTCTATCTGAATACTAATAAAATCTGACCAATATGAGAAAAAATACACGCGTCTCCTGGGAACAGTACTTCATGAATATCGCCCGCGAAGTTGCTACGCGCTCGACCTGCGACCGGAAAAATATTGGGGCGGTAATCGTACGGGACAAGTCTATTCTTTCGACCGGATATAACGGCAGTATCCGCGGTCTGGCCCATTGCGGCGAAGCTGGTCATGAAATGGAAAACGGTCATTGCGTCCGTACCATCCATGCCGAAGCCAATGCTATCGTCCAGGCTGCTCGTAACGGAGTCCGGATTGAGGATGCCGAAATTTTTGTTACGGCATCACCCTGCTATAATTGTTTCAAGATGATTGCCAATGCTGGAATAAAAAAAATATACTTCGGTGAATTTTATCGGGATGAGCGCATCCGCGAACACGCCCACGAACTGGGTATCGAATTAATTCACCTGGACTAATCAGCTACCATTAAAACTGATATCCCACCGTAAATAGACCCCGCGAGTAATTCATATCAACCGCGTGGTCCCAGCTTTCTGTGTAAACGGTATTCAGGTCAACCGACCATCTCAATCCGACGAGGAACTGATCGAGGGTGTATTCCACACCAAAAATCGTGCTTATTTCAATGGCCTCCAGATTATCAGCCATCCAGAAATTACGATCTTTCCCGATCTCATACTCATCCTCGGTATCCACATCCAGGACTGTACCACTTAGAATGAAATTACTGGATAGCCCGAACAGTATATTGAGATTTCCGATTCGCCAAGGATAAAGAGTATTAATCGAAAGACCTTTAATTTTAGTTACAAACTCAAGATCGCCATTACTTGGCTCCCATGAATGGCCACGCTCAGTGTATAGGATCTCAGGTCGTATGGTGAATGAGCCTAAAAACACGTTAACATAACCACCAAACATAACCGATCCACCGACATAATAATCATAATTTGTTTCATCGACATATTGTGGCATGCTGAGACCAAAGCCGCCAATCACACCAAAAGTGGTACCGGTTGTTCTGGTTACTGTTTTTTTTGCGATTGGGTCCGGCCGTCTATCAACACTGGGCACCGGTTTCCCCTCAACGATAGGCTGTTGTTCAGGAACACTAACCGCCGGGGCTGCTACAGCGGATTTATCTATCGCCAATTCTGCCGCGATTGTTGCCATTCCGGTTTTCAGCAGTTCCCCAATCTTGCCCTCATGATCGTAAGTGGCAATCTTGACAATCTCAGCCGTTTCAACACTAACCATCCGGGCAGCTATGGAATAAACATCACCGACGCGGCTGACACTGCCCGAAATAATCTGGTCAACCCCGATCAGGCGCCCCATTTCCACAATGCATTCGTCAGTGGTACAACCAGACATCTGGAAACCCTGCTCAGTCAGAATATCATTCATCATTTCGCGCTCAATTACACGAAATTGTCCGGTACGGAATAATTCGGAGCGCAGACGATCCGTTAAAGCGCTGGCTTCAATGCTTGAAACATTTTTACCGGCAAATTCCATTACGGCAATGTAGTTTTGAGATAATATGACAGCAGTAATAACCAGATGTGAGAGCAGGAATTTTTTTAGTAAAGAACTGAACATTTTTTCCTCAAGTTTTAATTGTAATGATCCAGATTGAGTTAATATCTATTCTGAAAACTACATTAGTTGATCGAGTCTACGAAACAGTAAAGAAAATCACTTATAACATTCCTGGCGAAATTTATTGACTGCCAAATGGGCTTGACGGGTTGGCTCCGGTAAGCGATAACCTTTCGTACAACGTAATACCAATTCGGTCGCTTCCACCAAGTTTATTTTATATCCGGTTGAAACAAATACCGGCTTTACAGCGGAGCGAGTCCGCAGGACAATCCCAATCATCTCCTCCCCAGCCATTAACGATGCCTTAGCACCGCGCTCCCGGTCAGGTTCGGTCGGAGTTCCGATTAATCTGCTTTTTGCACAACCAATGGCAGGAATATCAAGCCACAATCCCAGATGACAGGCCAGACCGAAGCGCCGTGGGTGGGCCAGTCCGTGTCCATCAAAAATCACTACATCTGGATCGTATTCCAGTTTTTCCCAGGCCTTCAACACCGCCGGTCCCTCCCGGAAAGACAGCAATCCCGGAATATACGGAAAATTCACTTTAGTTACAGCGGTCGCAATTTCAATGATGTGCAGGTCGGACAGCTCCAACACAACAATCGCGGCGTACAGAATATCGGAACCACGATCATAAGATATATCGGCCCCGGCCACCAATTTCAAATTATCCGGCAATCGCGTTTCGATTACGTCAGAATGCAGTCTGGTTTGGATAATGCGGGCTTCGGTCGGCGTTACTTGCCAGGAATGTAATTTTTTCAACTTCAGTCTACCAGAAAATAAATGGTATTAAATCCCGTGGCAAGTTCCAGAGAATTAAACCACCTTTTTATCGTTCACCGTAATAGACGATGCAGGCGGATCAAAAACGGTATGATTATAAGTTTCGCTTTTTAATACTCGAACCAGCATAGACCGGAAAATTTTCAGATCCGAATAAAGATATATTTTAAAGTGTCTGGTCGACCGTACCAGATTATGTTCACTCCATTTATAATCGGTAGACAATTTCACCGGGATCGGATCGGACAGTAACCAATCTTCATGCCAGGCTACAAGTAGCGCCGTTTCCTCCCGGTCACATTGCAGGGATAATCCAATTTCTTCCTTTTTAATTTTTCGTTCAAATTGGCGCAATTCTTTGAATTGAAATTTTCCATTACTGAAATACTTATCACGGATTTCCCAGTCAAAAGCAACCCGCTTGCCGGTTTTGGTATTCACGATCACCCCGTCATCGCGATAATTTTCGGTCTGGTAGATCTGCATAACCAGCGGCAAACCATCCTTAACAGCATTAAATAGATTGGTGAATTTCAGCAGACTGTCCTCATGCCTTTGATACATGCTGGGTCGTTTCATGATTTACTTTTTACCTCCCGTTGTTCCATCAATTGAGCGATCAGCTTCATACAATCCAAGTAGCGCTCTTCCAATCCCAGTGATCGAAACAATACCCGGTCAAGCGCCTGCCGATCCCGCTGCTTCAGCTCAGCCCGCCAATTCCCAATTGGCCGACTTAAAAATCCCTTATCAAAATCGGCAAAGTCTAATGCTTCAATTTTTGGCATAGGAAGCTTTCGTAAATCACATTTTACCAGCCGGATCGCTCCACCCCCCAAACTCTTGCGACCGAATAATTCGACCATTAACCACACCCAGGAAGTATTCAACAGCAGAGCCCATTTTAATATATTGTTATCATCCTGGGGAATTAAACCATAAAAAGTGTGTTCAAAAGGCAGATTGTCCCGGTTCCAAACCACCAAATGACGGCTACCGCGCAGGTCCGTCCACAACAATGGCGCCCGGCGGATTTTAAAAGGAATGGCGCTGGTTCTTAGCCAGGTTGCAGCATCACTGCGCCAAAATTCAATGGCTGTTGCTTCCCTGGGCGAACGGATGGCCAGGACAGAATTTTTCCCGGTCTTTTGAAGGCTATAATATCGCCGGTTGTCGCCAGTAATAATGCCGGTTTGAATGGTCAATTGAGTACCGAGTGGCAATAATGATCGATTGGAATTCAACGCAGCCCGCAACCAGTCCGGGCAGCGGAAAAAACTGCCGTACCACCCCAGATTGGTCTGTGCCAATTCTTTTTGAGATACGGAATATTCCCGGTTATCCGAATGCAGTTCGATCCGGTTTATGTCTGTTACCGGTTTTTTAATGGCCGTTAGGATAACTGTGTTTACTGCCGCGGTAAAATGCCGCTCAACGGTAAACTCATGCATTGACACTAATTGCATTGTGGTTTTGAATAATTTTCGCAAACATTTACCAAAATCATTATCTAACCAGCCATTGGGTACGATAAAGGTCATTACGCCATTGTCGGCCAGTATCCGGGCGGCCTTTAAGATGAAATAAACATAGAGGTCGGAGCGGGCTGACACATTCAATTCCGGCCAGTCCTGCCGTGTGCCGTCGATTAACTTTTTTTTATAGTCCCGTCTGAGCAGTTCCTGCCGGATATAGGGTGGATTGGCGATTATAATATCCGGTCTATTTACGTGTTCTGTGGTAGTAAAATCAGCGCAAACCAACGCAGGATGAAATGACAGACTGGCATTGCAATATTGAATCATCGACTGATCCAAGTCCATCCCACGAATATTGCGATTGATCCGCGCGCTAACAGGAAGGGCGTACTGTGATTGCCACTCCGTCAATTCTTGATACAAGACCTGCAGGAATACCCCTTTGCCAATCGCAGGATCAAAATAAGTATATTTTTGCAACGCTTTAACAATATCTCCGACGTACGCTGGATCAGCCCTACCGGTGCGAAAATTGGTGAACAGAGCCCGGTTAAACGGTGCAAAATCCCTTTTCAAGCGTTGATAAAGTGCTTCCCGGACCATGGTCAACGCTTCTGGACTGGCCGTAAACACTACCCCCTCATCAGGGCGGGCGCGGGCTGTCAGGTATGAATTCATCGTTGGCTAATTAGAATTGATTTCAGTTTTTCAATTTGACTTGATAAAATTTTATGAAACGGTAATTAAACACGATTACCACACGGCTTCCACCTTGATAATAGACCGGTGGGTCGGTAAATTTCAAC
>JADHWC010000035.1 GCA_016783665.1 Fidelibacterota bacterium
ACCTGCAAAAGGGCTTATGTGTACAGATCTATACGATTTAATTTAGACTTTAATAAATGCACCAATCCATAACGATTCGAAACACTGCCCTTTTGTCAGCGTTGATGCCATTGTTATGCTTATTTTATTATTTTTGACTTTTACGAATCACTAATTTCTTTAAAAAAATCAAACTCCTTTTAAAGCATATTTACGAATAAAATATTGTCTGTTTTTTCAGAAGTGTAAAAAACATCCCTTTTTATGCCCATCAAAACAACAGTACTTTTTTTTATCCTCAATATTCTTTGTTAATTTTAACCAATCTTTGATTTCTTTCCTTAACTATGCAATAAAAGATTTTACATGGAAAAATTTTCTTATGCTTCTTTGAGCTCCCAGAGAAGTTCCTGAATGAGCTCTTTAACAGTTGTAATCTTATCAACACGATATGCATTCTGCCCGCAGAAAATGAGGCCGTGGTCCACATCCCCAAAATAGGAATTCACAAGAGCCAGTGCAATGCAATATCTCGCAGTTTTGACTTTACAGGCAGTGAGACATCTGTAAGGACAATTTATTTTCAGCTTTCCTTTAACTTCAAGGTCCTTTAAAAAACGATTATTTATCGCCCGGCCAGGCATACCAACAGGACTTTTAATAATAACGATGTCCTTTTCTTTGGCTTCCAGATAAGCTTGCTTGAATTGCTGAGACACATCGCATTCTTCGGTACAGACAAAACGGGTTCCCATCTGAACACCTGAAGCACCCAGGTAAAGCATTCGCGCAATATCTTTTCCGTTATAAATACCACCTCCGGTGATAACAGGAATTTTTTTTCCGTATTTATCTTCATAGGATTTAATAGCTTCCAGGACTTCAGGCAGAAGTTTTTCGAGGGAGTAGTCCTCTGGATGTTCCAGTTGTTCTGCTGAAAAACCGAGATGTCCCCCGGCCAGTGGTCCTTCCAGGATCAGTCCATCGGTGGTTCTTTCATACCGTTTGTCCCAGGTTCGCAGGATAAATTCTGCAACTCTGGCAGAACTGATGATGGGCACAAGGTTTACACTGGGATCCGGGACTAAAGCCGGAAGTTTAGTTGGCAATCCGGCGCCGAATACGATCATTTTAATTCCTTCTTGTATCGAAGTTTTGATAAGGTCATTTACGTTGCTGAGCACACCCATGAAGTTTACTGCGAGGTGACCATCTGTCATACTCCTGGCTTTGCGGATCTCCGTTATAAGTGCTTCCCGTGATATTCTTTCATATTCCTGTTTTGAATCCTCTAAATCTCCCAGACCAATACTGGAGATGGTGCCGATGCCACCTTCGTTTGCTACTGCTGAAGCCAGCGAAGCAAGAGAAACCCTGACGCCCATACCCCCTTGAACAATAGGTATATTTGCGGATAAACTTCCGATCTGAAGTTTAGGAATTTTCATTTATATCTCCATATTTCTTAATTATGAGGCAAGCGTTGCCTCCACCGAAACCAAACGAATTACTCATTGCCGCATTTAAATCAAGCGATTCAGCGCCATTGGTAACATAGTCAAGAGGACAATCGGCATCAGGTTCTTTATAATTAATGGTTGGCGGGATCATACCAGTAAACACACTCATTACAGTCGACACGAACTCCACAGACCCCGCGGCTGCCATAAGATGACCAATCATTGATTTTATTGAGCTGACCTTTAATATTTTTGCATGTTCGCCAAATACTTTTTTAATAGCTGCACTCTCACATTTGTCATTTAAAACAGTGGAGGTGCCATGCGCATTGATATATCCTATTTTTTCAGCATCCATATCAGCGTCCTGCAGCGCCGCTTGCATAACTCGGATCATGCCATCGCCCTCGGGTTCTGGTGCCGTAAAGTGATAGGCATCGGCCGTATTGCCGTATCCGACGATTTTAGCATAAATTCTTGCACCTCGCTTGAAAGCATGTTTCAGGTTTTCCAAAACAACAATCCCGGCTCCTTCTCCCATCACAAAACCATCACGATTTTTATCAAAGGGTCTACAGGCATTTTCAGCGCAATCATTTGGAGTCATGGATCGTGTGGCGCAAAAACATCCATAGGGCAGAGGGGTTATACATGCTTCGGAACTACCTGCGAGCATGATGTCGGCATCTCCTCTCTGAAGAATCCGAAAAGCATCGCCAATGGCGTTTGATCCTGTAGAACAGGCCACAGAGAGAGCAGAAAGGGGACCTTTCAAGCCATATTTAATGGAAACCATACACGCTGCCATATTGATGAGCAGCTTGGACACAAAAAACGGATTTAAACTTTTGGGTCCATTTTCTTGAAGCTTGGAATACCCCTCTTCGATTGTCTGTGAACCACCAATGCCGGAACCGATGATGACACCTGCCCTGTTTTTGTCAAATGAGAAAGAGTCTAATCCTGCATCTTCAATTGCCATTGCAGATGCAGCAATTCCAAACTGTGTGAATCGATCCATACGCTTTGCTGATTTTTTGTCAATCCATTCTTCAGTTTGAAAATCTTTTACCTCAGCCGCGAGCTTAGAACGAAAATCTGTCACATCAAAATGAGTAACTTTCGCAATTCCGTTTCGCCCAGCCATTAATCCCTCACAAAAATCCTTTACACCTATACCAATCGGTGTTACAGCGCCCAAGCCTGTGATAACAACCTGATGTTCGTTCATGATAAGAAATTCCTTATAAAAGATATTACAAAGATATGGAGCGGCATTATAAAAATAGATACCTCATCTTTTAGATAATTAACTTCTTCTATTGGAGTAAAAAATATTTCATATTTCATGCCATATTTTATATCGAATAACGGGTATACGATGGTTATGCGTTAATGAACACATTAATTCAATCAACCATATAATCTACTGGTCGAAATCCTTTTTTTAATAATTCTTTATCTTTTCGTATTTTTGAAAATGCAAGGATATATCTTAATACAGAGTCAACATTCATTCCATAAGTATCAAGATTAACATCTCCTTCTAAAAGTAATATATGGTGACATCGAAGAATATTTTTTATTATTTCTAGCAATTCATCAATTTCTGAATTTTTAATACTATATTGCTGAAATGCAGCATTGGGATTATCGAAAAACTTTGGATTAGAATGAGCTAGATATTGATCTCTAATAGATTTTAATCTTCTAATAATATCTTCTTTACTTTCAATTAAATTTTTATGTCTTCTTATTATTTTACGATATACTTCAGTTTTTATTGGTACTCGCAATGCTCCATTTTTTACTTTATTATATTTAGTAGGTCCAATTATCGAAGCGTTTTCGCAAGCAATTTTAAGAAAATTTCGTATAGAGCGTTTCTCATTCTTTAACAAATATTTTGAAAGTTCAATAAGAATGCTTCGATGAAAACAGTAAATAACAAGACTGAAGAAATGTGTCCCTATATTTATTGCTTGAACTTTTTCAGGTTTATTCCAATCATTTATCATTTTTAATTGATTTTGGAGACTTTGAATGTAAAGGAAATTATGTATTAGTCTCTTTAAATATTCTCTAATTTCTTTGTGTAGGTTTTCCATTTATATTATCTCTACTAATAGATAATCCAAACACTAATATATCGCATAACATATGATTAGCCTATATATCTATGCGCTTTTGAGTTTTCTTCATATAGAAAAATGTTTCTCCATAGACAAAACTTTTTACGAGTTTTCTGCATGTAGAAAAAAATTGTTTTCTCTATAGATAAAATTACGAACCCTTTTTCCACTTCTTTAGTCATTGCTCTAAAGTATAACCAATAATGATTCTATTTTCAAGTCCTAAAGAAAAATAAAATCTCGATTTCGTAAGGGTTAAATATAAATAACCACAGATGAAACCTGCTGAAGAAAAGCCGAAAAAGCAATCAACCCTGCAAGGGTTAAACGTGAATAACAATAGGTGAGACCTATTGATCTGAGTACCAACAGCTAATCTCCCAACCCTGAGAGGGGTTGAACTATTTCTATCTGTTTTTTTCAGAACCGTTTTCATATTTGTCACGTTAAACACCTCCGGTGTTTTGTCTTTGGGGACACTCTTTATTCATCCGGCCCGCCTGCTTGTCGGGCAGGCCCGCCTGAATGACACTGTCGGGCAGGCAACTGCCGGATGTTATTCATGTTAAATCTCTCTGGGATTGTCTGGCTTACTTCCATTTCTCTAAACCCTAAAAGGATTAATAACAACAGGTGAAACCTGTTGACTGAAGAACAAGTAACAAAGCCCCCAACCCTGAATGAGATGAAATTAATTCCAAATACGTTTTTATCCACCGGAAGTTCTGTGTGACCGACTATATATTTGCCGCTTATTTCCGGGCAACGATCATCACCAGGTCATCGGCAAAATCGTTTGTTCCCCGACCGAATTCCGGGTAAAATTCGACACTCTCAAATCCGGCGCCATATAGCATGTCCTGATATTCATCATCAGAATAGGCAAAATATCTCTGCCGGTAATGGGTCAATTTGCCGCTTTCCGATTCAATAATATAATAATTCGCGGTTGCCAATTGATCTTGCTCGTTCCATGAACATTCTTCGAGATAGAGATAAGGATTATCCGAGAATATTCCATTTTCTGCGGTCAGCCAGGCAGGTTCGCGCTCACCGATTTCTTTAGTGCCGTCCAGGGTTAGTCCTTCCAGCAGAAAGATACCGCCTAATTTCAGGGCGTGGAAGATTTGTTCGATCAGCCGTTTCCCATCGGCGCGATGAAGTGCGTTGAAATCACCGAATGTCAACATCGCAAAACCAAAACCCGAGCCTAAATCGGTTTTCAGAAAATCAGCTTGAATGAATGTACATTTCAGCGATTCTTTCCCGGCAATTTCTTTGGCGTATTGGATCGGAGCCGGAGAAATATCGATCCCCGTACAGCGATGCCCCGATTTTGCCAGTCGATGGGAGTACAATCCCGGTCCGCAACCCAGGTCCAGGATCGTCGTCTTTTTACCCATTAAGAGTTGGTGATGAATAAACCGGACTTGCTTGTCGATAGCTTTGGTTCGCCGGCTGGCAATGTCATTATCCTGATTGAGATGTTCTATCAGGATGCGGCGGCTGAATTCCGGATCAGCCCATGGTATCTCAAGCCCGTTGTCAATATCCTTTGCTTGTCTGTTAATGAGATCATCGAGTGTTTTCATCTGAGCCTTTTACCGTAGAAGCGCCTATAATTGTTTTGGCGCGGTCAGGATAGTCGGTAATAATTCCGTCAACATCCATATCGATCATTCTCTGGATGTCATCCAGGTAGTTTACAGTATATACAAATACTTTTAAGCCTTTGCGATGGGCAGTTTTAATGAACCATTGATTGACAAATTCAATACTGATGTTGATCGAATGAGGATTGAGTGTTTGAAGCAGACGTCCGAAATATATGGGAAGTCCGAACATCAGGATACCGATCTTAATGGTCGGATGCAGATTCCGCACGGCTTTTAATTCAAATTGGTTAAAAGATGAGATCATAAAATTATCGATTGACCATCCATATTCCTGTATATAATGATTAATCAGGTCGAGGACCGGTTTGGCGGTATTGCTACTCTTGATCTCAACGTTGATTCCCACCCGGCGATCGATCAGGTCAACCACCTCGTGCAGAAAGGGAATTCGTTCACCCTTTCCGGCATTTAGTGAGCGGATATAATCAATTGATTTATCGTAAATAATTCCATTGCCGTTTGTCGTTCGCTCGAGCCTGTAATCATGGAGCACCAACAACTCATCGCCAACCCTGTGTACGTCGAGCTCGATCCAGTCCGTGCCGCGTTTAATCGCTTCTTCAAAAGAAAGTAAAGTATTTTCGGGAGCATAACCAGCAGCGCCCTGATGTCCGAAGCAGATGAAATTTTCCGGTTTCATGATGAGGCGTTACCTGATTTGGGAATACCTTTCATACTCAACCCGATTCGCTGCCGTTCAACATCAATGGACAGAATACGAACATCTATGACATCACCAACAGCCAGTACCTTATGTGGATCTTTGATAAAGCGGTCACCCATCTGGCTGATATGGATCAAACCGTCCTGTTTGACGCCGATATCCACAAAAGCGCCAAAATCCACAACATTCCTTACAGTGCCTTTAAGAATCATACCTTCCTGTAAGTCTTCAATTTTAAGCACATCGCTCTTAAAGATCGGTTTGAGTAAATCTTCACGCGGGTCCCGCCCGGGTTTCTCGAGGTTTTCGAGGATATCAATTAATGTCGGTTCACCGATGGCTAATTCTTCAGATAACTGCCGGACTTGATCAAGGCTTGATTTCAGCTTGTCTGCTAACCCCTTACCGCCCTGGTGAATGTCATCAATATTAAAATTTTCTAATAATGATTGAGTGGCGTTATAGGATTCCGGGTGGATCGAAGTATTATCAAGAGGGTTATTTCCACCGGGAATTCGCAGAAACCCGGCGGCTTGTTCAAAGGCATTAATGCCGATGCCGGAGACCTGTTTTAGTTCTTCACGATTGTGGAAGGCGCCTTGAGTTTCACGGTATTTAGTGATATTGTCCGCCGTGCGGCTGGTCAAACCGGAAATGTATGTCAACAGAGACCTGGAAGCCGTATTCAGATTAACACCAACCTGATTGACACAGTCTTCCACAACATCGTGCAGGGATTCGTGTAATTTTTTCTGGTTAATGTCATGCTGATATTGTCCGACGCCAATGCTCCTGGGATCGATTTTAACCAGTTCCGCCAGAGGGTCCAGCAGGCGTCGGGCGATGGAGATATTGCCCCGCAGGCTGGCTTCCAGGTCGGGGAATTCCTCTTGTGCGATCTTTGAAGCTGAATAAACGGATGCTCCGGCTTCACTGACGATGATATAACTGAGCGGATGTTTTGCTTTCATTTCGCTGATCAGTTCGGCTACCAGGAATTCGCTCTCCCGGCTGGCGGTGCCGTTTCCAACAGCGATGATTTCAATGGAATGAGCGCTAATCAAACGGTCCAGGATATTTTTGGCTTCCTTGTATTTATTCTGAGGCGGATGGGGATAAATCGTATCACCTTCCAGATATTTTCCGGTTTGATCGATAACCGCCACTTTACACCCGGTGCGGAATCCCGGGTCAATGCCCATGATTACTTTTCCCGATATTGGCGGTTGCAGAAGCAGATTTTTCAAATTTGTGGCGAAGACTTTAATCGCCTGTTCCTCGCCTTTTTCTGTCAGCATGTTTCTGATTTCCCGTTCAATAGCGGGGGAGATCAAGCGTTTATAAGCATCTTTAATTGCCTGGATTAAATATTCCGTGAAAATAGATTGTTCGTTAGTGACGTAGGTTTTTCTGATAATGGACAGAACCTGAGCGGCATCCAGATCAATTGTCACTTTTAGAATATTTTCCTTTTCGCCACGGTTGATTGCCAAAATCCTGTGAGCGGGTATTTTTGACACCGGCTCGGAGTAATCATAATACATTTCGCAGACACTCTGAACCGATTCGTCGCGGGCAGCGGTAACGATCAGACCGGTTGAAAAAGTAAATTCCCTGATTTCCTTGCGAATACTGGCATTTTCAGATATTGTTTCCGCGATGATATCACAAGCGCCGGAAAGAGCGTCTTCAGCGGTATTAACCTCTTTTTCAGTGTTGATAAATTTGCCGGCGTATTCTTCAGGAGTACCGGTGACAGTCTGTTGTATGAGAATCAGATCTGCTAATGGTTGTAATCCTTTTTCCTTCGCAATGGTCGCCCGGGTCCTCTTTTTCGGCTTATAGGGAAGATAAATATCTTCAAGGTCCTGGAGTTTTGAAGTAGCCTCGATCTTTGTTTTCAATTCGGGAGTCAGTTTACCCTGCACATCAATACTTTTCAGGATTGCTTCTTTTCGTTTTTCAAGGGAACGCAGATAGGTGATCCGTTGCCGGATAGCGCGTATTTGTTTCTCGTTCAGCATGCCGGTTCGTTCTTTGCGGTAACGGGCAATGAATGGCACGGTGTTATCATCGTCCAGCATTTGGATCGTGTTGGCAACCTGGTTGAATCGTAGGTCCATCTCTTTTCCGATAATTTCGAATATCTGGTTTTCAGTCATTCTTGATTCCTGATTGAATTAATTTAAACTGGGATTTGGTGTTGATGAATTTGCCTGGTGAAATTCCAGCAACATTTCCCGAAAGATGACATAACTGACCAATTCATTCATATTAAAAACGACATGCACATCTTTCAAGTGTTGAGGGACAGCGAAGTCCAAGTCTTCAGCTGTCAGGAATTTTCCATGTACATCGAACTGATCAAGAAATTCGGCTTTCTTCATTGATTCCGGTGGAAAGTAATGTACGGCAATTTTCCGGTCAACATCATGGTAGAGCAATGGGGTTGGAATAAGGGATTCATAAACACATTTCTGACAACGGAAATGATTTATTTCACCATCGAAGAGTTTGCTTCTGCCTTCGGGGTTCAGGGAAGCATTAATTGAGCTCCAGACCATGATTGATTGTTCATGATCGCATTTTGGACAATTGATGAGACGGTTTTCACGAATTGACAAAAGAGAACCTCCAATCGGGTTTATTTTGGGCTAATAACACTGTTATAAATCAGGGGTGAATTTAACAGGAATAGAAGGAAAATCCCAAAATACAAATTCCAAATTTCAAGTAAATCTCTCCAACAGGAGTCTCTGGTGAGACAAAGTTCCAATTTCCAAATCTAAAACTCGATGTCTTTCTGTTTGGAATTTAATAAATTGAGTTTTTGAGTTTGTTTGTAATTTGATATTGGAATTCGTGATTTTATTCAGTTCTTTCTTCAAACATTTTATAATGGCATTCTGCCATGCCGAGAGCGGTATATGTGCGCTGGGCGCTGACGTTTCTCTTTTCCACATACAGCCGGAGTCCACAGATATTAGGTTTTTGCCGGGCTGATTCTTTGACGAAGGAATACATAGCGCGGTAGATACCTTTGCGGCGGTAATCAGGGTGAATATATACACTCTGGATCCACCAGAACAAGCCATTGCGCCAGTCGCTCCATTCGGTGGTGATCATCAGGCAGCCGGCAATTCTATTCTGAACTTCTGCGACAACGTAGAAGCCATATTGGGGATTGGCAAAGAGACTATTGACGCCCGCCCGTATGACAACGGGCCCGAGAGCTTTACCCTCGGTTTCCTTTGCCATGGCGATATTGAAATCGGCAATCGTTTCGGCGTCGTTAATTCGGGCTTTTCGGATGCTTGGATTTAATTCCATCAGGTGATTCCTTATAAACAAATGATAATCGAGATATTTAAAAGATCGTTAGAGGTTTACAAAAATATCTCATGACTCGCCATCGTGAAATCCGGTGATATTTGATCGTTTGCTCAATCAAAATTGCTTTCAACGCTTTTTCAATACTTTGTTGAATATTTTGTAAGCATGGGTTGAACAATTTTCTCTTTATCAATATTTTGGAAGATTCCAGATTCTCCTTAGAATAATCCAACCAGGTCTTAGTTTCATCTTTCATAAATTACTTCTCTGGATTCAATCTCAGTCATGAATGAGTTACTCTTCACGCCGGATTTTATTGGAATTATATCTAACGGTATCTTCTTTGATATTTTTCGTGTTAGCTTTTTATATTTTAACGCTAAATCCAAATAATTGTCAATGCTTGTCTGAAATACTGCAATATCAACATCATTCGGATTATCTGAATAAATAAATGATCCAAATAAAATTATTTTATCAATTTCTTTTTCTGAACCTAAAATATTTTTTAATTCATTTTTAATGTTTTCTTTGAATTTTTTAGTCATACTACTAATCTCACTATTTCTATCATTCAACCGAAATCTTACGGAATCGATATATAAGAATCAATATGAAATTTGCGAGAGATTTACTTTTTAATATATACTCAGGTTGTCTGCGTAGTGAAGGAAAAATGTGAATCGGGTTTAACAGGACGAAAATTTAAAACTATCCCGGTTGTAGTGCCGACATCCTCACGAGTGGAATCGGACCTGGTAAAAAACTATGAGCTGGGCGTTAATGCTTATGGTATGAAACCGGTAAGTTTCAAAGAGTTCGTCAAGGCAGTTAAAGATTTAGGCGCATTCTGGGCGATTTAAAAATGAACAGTCTCCGGACTCGGTTCGGAAATTTGCGATATAAGGATACAAATTTATTCAAATTAAGATACCCGCTTTGCAGAATGCAATCGCCGAAGTATTGGATAAATAAATTTTCATTCTTAGTGAATTAACAAAAAAATATTTTTGCATTTATTGGAATATCGTCTTATTTTACACCCAAGAAAATGTTAAAATTATCTATATTATTTTGGCGTAATTTGTAAAAGATGCTTTATTGGTCGTTACCGGAATTACGGTTTAAAAATTTTTCGTATGTCGAAAGTACATTGAAAAGACGTATCGCTTTTATTTTTTAAAGTAGAATTATTTATCTCTTAAGGTAATTGAATTCTATTGTTAGTTGTGATGAAATACCGGAGATTGCTCCGGTATTTATTGAAAAAGAGGAGGTATTTTGAAGGAAATTAACGTTTCAAAGATTATCCCCGTAGTGAAAAAATTGTGCATTGATACAAACTATTATGCCAGTGAAGATGTTGTTATCAAGATTAAAGAATTCCTGGAAAAAGAGGTATCTCCCACAGGGAGAGATATTTTGCAATTGATCCTGGAAAACCATAAAATGGCGGCCGAAGAGCAGATGCCGATGTGCCAGGATACGGGCGTTGCAGTTGTGTTTGTCGAACTTGGACAGGATGTTCATCTCGTTGGCGGTGATTTTTATGAAGCTATCAATGAAGGTGTACGCCAGGGGTATATTGATGGATATCTGCGAAAAAGTATGGTGGATGATCCGGTAATCGAACGAAAGAACACCAGGGATAATACACCGGCTATAATTTATACGGATATTGTACCCGGCGATTCGTTGAAAATAACTGTTGCGGCAAAAGGTGGCGGAGCAGAAAACATGAGCGAAGTGAAAATGATGAAAGCAGCCGATGGTATCGAAGGTGTAAAGGACTTTGTTGTGGACAGGATTAAAAGGTCAGGCGGAAATCCCTGTCCTCCGGTCGTGGTTGGTGTTGGGATTGGCGGCAGCTTTGAACAATGTGCATTATTAGCGAAAAAATCATTATTGAGACCGATAACCGAAAAAAATCCTGATCCGGTCTGGGCTGCTGTAGAAGAAGAAATCCTGGAAAGAATCAACAAATTAGGTATTGGGCCCCAGGGACTTGGAGGAAGGACTACGGCTCTGGCTGTTAATATTTTGCAGATGCCCTGTCATATTGCATCAATGCCGGTCGCTGTCAATGTAAATTGTCATTGTCATCGTCACGAAAGTGCGGTCATTGAGTAGGAATGCTTGTCCGGCGAAGTCGCTTGATCAGCGCAACCATTATTCAACATAATGATGTTGAAAGCAAAAAGGTTGGGCTGGGAGGATTTGGAAGAGTGATTTTTCAGATCATTAAAATTATTTTTAAAATAAAAATTTTAATCTAAATAACAGATGGAGTATATTATGGCTAATGAAATACATCTTAGAACACCTTTAAAAACTGAAGATTTGGAAAAATTAAACGTCGGTGATAAAGTATTAATAACCGGGAAAGTTTATACTGCCAGGGATGCAGCTCATAAAAGGCTTGTGGAACTTGTGGAAGCCGGAAAGGAACTGCCTTTTGATATCGAAGGCGCGGCGATCTATTTTGTAGGACCGTCTCCCGCTCGTTCCGGAAAACCAATTGGTTCTGCAGGACCAACGACATCCTACAGGATGGATCCCTACTCACCGGCACTTATGGATGTTGGTCTTAAAGCGATGATCGGAAAGGGGCCGAGAGGGCCGAAAGTAATTGATTCAATGGTGAAAAATAAAGCTGTTTATCTGGCTTCAATCGGAGGTGCAGCAGTCGTAACAGCTCAGTCGGTAAAATCCTGCAAAATTATTGCTTATGAAGACCTGGGTGCGGAAGCAATCAGGGAACTGGAAGTAGAAGAATTTCCGGCATTTGTGGCAAATGATACAAAAGGTAATGATATTTTTCAACTTGGTGTTGAAAAGTATCGTCGATAAACACAGATGAAATTGCAATCATTTCTTTTTCAGTATTTTTTATGAAGGGAATAATTTTATGAGCGAACTTGAAAAGCTTCGTAGTGAAGCTTTAGAGTTTGAAATGCAGGGGAAAATCGGGAAAGCGATTGATAAGCTGAATGAGATTTTGCAAATCGACTCCGACCAATATGACCTGCGTGTAAAATTGGGTGAATTGTACTATGTGTCCGGTGAAATTAATAAATCAATTCAGGCGTTTGAAAAAGTAATTGATAGCAAACCGCACTATACATTTGCCTTATACCGTCTTGGTATCTCATATTTCAGAGCCACTCGTTTTTCTGATGCGATAAAAGTATTTCACCATATTAATAAAGTTGAACCGGATCTTTATATGTCCTCATATTGGGAAGGACTTGCCCATTACCATAAAGGTCAGTTCAAAAGAAGTATTGAAGCGTACAAGAGGCTGACGGAGAATAGTCCGAACAGCACGCTGGGCTATTATCAACTGTCAATTGTGTATAAAGCATCCGGAAAATATGAAGAGGCAATTCGGTGCCTGAGAAAGATATTGAAGGAAGATCCGAATATTATTTCAGTGAATTACCATCTCGCGTTGTCCTTTTTAGGTATTGGTGACGATGATCTCGCTATTAAATATTTTTCAAAGGTCGTTGATCTTAATCCGGAACATCAGGATGCCGTGCGCCGACTGAAGGAGTTAACCGATCCGGAAGATTTGTGTACATTTGAAGTGCCGCCTCTTTAATATATAAATGAAGGTTCAAATAATTGTTTACAGATCAGACATGAATTAGTAAAAAAAGTTAGTAAGGGAATAAACACATGACTAAAAAAAAGGCGATAAGTTCACGAAAACTGACAAGCGAAGATGCTGATCAGTTGCACGATATATCCGGTGTGAATGTGTATGCCTGTTACCAATGCGGAAACTGTTCGGCGAGTTGTCCGGCAGTGGAATTCATGGATATTCCTCCGCACCTGGTTATCCGGCTGGCACAGCTGGGTTTTATTGATGAACTCATAGAAGCGGAAACTCCCTGGATTTGCGCGGCTTGTATTACCTGTACCGTGAAATGTCCACGGGGAGTCGATATTGCCAAAGTTATGGAAGGATTACGGCAGATTGTTCTGAGAAGAGATTTCGAGCATATCAATATTCGCGAAATTGATAAAAAACTCAGGGAAAAACTTCCCCAGATTGCGCTAATCGGTAATTTCAGGAAAACCATCTTATAGCTATAATGGAGGAATAATGCAGGTTTCGTATTATCCTGGATGTACGCTTAAAACCAACGCAAAAAACTTTGAAACGTCGGCGCTGGCGGTATTAGATCGCCTGGGTGTGACAGCCCAGGAACTCGAAGATTGGTATTGCTGCGGCGTCTGTTTTTCCCAGGCATCTGATAATTTGATGCAGCAGATCGCGCCGATCCGGACCCTGGTAAAAGCCAAGGAGAGCGGCAATCCACAACTCCTGACGCTTTGTACAATGTGTTACAATACATTGAAGCGATCAGTTGAGTTTATCAAAGCGGATGAAGAGAAACTGGAAACGATTCATAAATTTATGGATCGCGAGGCGACCCGTTTTTACGGTGATGAGGTGGACGTCATCGATGTACTCTCGTTAATAAAACAGATTGGATTGGATAAATTAAAGGAAGCCGTTGTAAAAAAAGTTAAGAACTTAAAAATTGCATCCTATTACGGCTGCATGCTGTTGCGACCAAAGGAGATTGCCATTGATTCTCCCGATGATCCCAGCATTATGGAGGACATTATTTTGGCTTCCGGTTGTGAGAATGTCTATTTTCCGTTTCGGACGGAATGTTGCGGTTCTTACCAGATTGTAAATGAACCTGACATTGTCAAAACCCGGGCAAAGAAAATAATTGGATCGGCACTGAAAAACGGTGCCGACTTGATGGTGATACTGTGCCCGTTGTGCTATTATAATCTGGATGAAGTCCAGGCGGAAATCCGGAAAGAAGATCCAAGATTCCAAACTCTCCCGGTGCTTTATATTACCCAATTGCTTGCATTATTATTGGGATTAGATCTTGATATTCATGATTTTAGTTTACATAGTGTTGATCCAAGACCCGTATTAAAAAGGAAAGGGTTGTTATGAAAAGAATCGGCGTATTTGTCTGCCACTGCGGAATTAATATTGCTGCAACTGTCGATATAGAATCGGTTGTCAAAGACCTGGAAGATTATCCCGGCGTTGTATTAGTCCAGGATTATAAATATATGTGTTCCGATCCCGGACAGAACATTATCAAGGAAAAAATAAAGTCTGAGAGACTGGACGGGATCGTTGTGGCTGCCTGTTCACCCACGCTGCATGAAAACACCTTTCGGCTTACCTGCAAAACTGTCGGTATGAATCCGTATAGTTGTGAGATTGCCAATATCCGTGAGCAATGCAGCTGGGTTCATAAGAATAAGGATGAAGCAACGCTTAAGGCAAAATTGATTATCAGGTCCATCGTTGAGAAAGCATTGCTGGATGAGGAACTCGAGCCGGTACAAGTACCGGTTATCCGTAAAGCCCTGGTGCTCGGTGGCGGAATCGCCGGTATCCAGGCGGCTCTCAGTATTGCCAACAGCGGTTACGAAGTGATCCTGGTGGAAAAACAGTCATCTATTGGCGGAAGGATGGCGCAACTCTCCGAGACTTTCCCAACGCTGGATTGTTCCCAGTGTATTCTGACGCCGAAAATGGTCGATGTGGCTCAACATGAAAAAATACGTTTAATGACTTATTCCGAGTTGGAAGATATTTCCGGTTTCGTCGGTAATTTCAAAGTCAAGATTAGACAGAAAGCCAAGTACGTGGATTGGGACAAATGCACAGGTTGCGGGCTCTGTATTGAAAAATGTCCCAAAAAAGCGCCTTCGGAATTTGATCAGGGACTGGAAAAACGCAAAGCCGTTTTTACGCCTTTTCCGCAGGCAGTGCCAAATAAACCGGTCATCGATCATGAAAACTGCACCTATTTTAAGACCGGAAAATGTCAATTATGTAAAATTGTATGTTCTTTCGATGCTGTTGATTTTGATGAAACGGAAACTTTTGTCGAGGAAGAAGTCGGCGCTATCGTCGTTGCTACGGGATACGACGTTTACCCTGTCCTGAATATGGATGAATACGGCTCCGGGAAACTGCCGGATGTGATCGACGGCTTGACCTTTGAAAGGATTCTATCCTCGTCGGGACCGACGGGAGGAGAGGTTCGCAGACCATCGGATGGGACAGTACCAAAGGAAATTGTTTTTATCAAATGTGTGGGTTCGCGTGATCCGGAACATCATTTTCCGTACTGTTCAAAAATTTGCTGTATGTACACAACCAAACATGCAATGCTTTACAAACACCGTGTTCATGACGGACAACCCTATATTTTCTATATGGACGTCCGGGCTGGCGGCAAAGGCTACGAGGAGTTTTACCAGCGCGCCCAGGAGGAGGATAATGTTATATTTCTCCGTGGGAAAGTTTCAAAGGTTTACCAGGATGACGATAAGGTTGTCGTTTGCGGAATCGATACTATTTATGGGCGCAATGTTGAAATCCGCGCCGATATGGTCGTTTTGGCAATGGCAATCCGTCCTTCAAAAGGTGTGGAAGAACTGACGAGATTGTTAAAAATTGCCATCGATCAGAATGGATTTTTGACAGAAGCACATCCCAAATTGCGACCGGTGGAATCTTTGAGCGCCGGTATCTATCTGGCGGGATGCGCTCAGGCTCCCAAGGATATCCCGGATACGGTTGCCCAGGCATCGGCGACTGCATCGATGGTATCGAATCTTTTTTCACAAGAATACTTACTACATGATCCGCTTATCACCGGAGTTAATGAAGACCTCTGTTCCGGATGTGGAGTTTGTGTTAGCGTCTGTCCTTACGATGCCAGAAAATTAAATAAGGAAGAAGGTATCGTGGAAGTAAATGAAGTATTATGTGAGGGTTGTGGTTCCTGCTCCGCCGCTTGTCCCTCAGGAGCCGCACAACAGAAGAATTTCACAGATACGCAGTTAAGTAATATGGTGAAAGCAATACTTTCGGAGTAATTGGATAATGGAAAATAGAAATTTGAAATTCGAAATTGGACTAAAGGGAATCTACTGAAAAAATGAAAACTGTTCATAAACTTGATGTGTACAATCTGGCTGAAAATTTATCGGATATGATCTGGTTTGATTTTGAATCCTGGAGTGATAAAGTCCAAAAAACCATCGGATACCAGATAATCAGATCTTCAGATAGTATTGCGGCGAATATCGCGGAAGGTTACGGAAGATTTACTCCCTTGGATAGAAAGAAATTTTATCGATACTCACGGGGTTCTTTTGAAGAAACAAAAACCTGGTTGAGAAAATTATTTCGTCGTAAGATAATATCTCCCACAAGGCAAAGTGCATATACTGAAATAATCAATGAATTAGGACCAAAACTTAGCGCTTTTATCAACAAAACAAAATAGACAAAATTTATGATCCGAGTGACATCAAATATCAAATTTCAAGTTTCAAATAACAAATATCAAATTTCAAAGGAATTCTATGTTTGATCCAAAAATAGTCGCATTTTTCTGTAAGTGGTGTACATCTGCAGGAGCTGACCTTGCAGGGACGTCAAGAATGACTTATAAACCAAATATCGTTGGTATCAGAGTAATGTGTTCGAGTCGAGTTGACCCTGAGCATATTTTAAATGCCTTTAAAAATGGAGCCGAGGGTGTGCTGATTGGAGGATGCCACCCCGGTGATTGCCATTACCAGAGTGGTAATTATAAAACTCTAAAAAGGATTACTCTTTTAAAAAAGATGCTAAATGACCTCGGTATTGATAAAAACCGCTTGAGATTAGAATGGATATCCGCAGCGGAAGGTAAGAGATTCACCCAGGTCATGGATGAGTTCACCGATGAAATCAAAAAATTAGGGAAGTTGAAAATAAACCAACTGTGAAAAATATTATACTGGGTATCGGAAACAATATTCTTACCGATGACGGAATCGGGATTTACATTGTGAATCAATTGAAAAGCGATTTCGTAAACGTAGAAATGATAACTACATCAAATTCCGGTTTTGGAATAGTTGACCAGATTGTAGATTATGACAGAGCCATTTTAATTGATTCAATATTAACCGGAAGAAATGAGATCGGAGATGTCAACGTTTATTTTACAAACGATTTTTCAAATCATATTCCATTCAGTATTCATTCCACAGATTTGATTTCTGCTCTTAAGATTTCTAAAATATACGGGATGAATGTTCCCAAAGAAATCTATCTTCTTGCGATTGAAATTAAGGACAATTTTACATTCAATGAAAGTTTTTCTGATGAAATCGAAGCGATGAAGGAAAGTATCTATAATAATGTAAGGGTAAGTGTTGGTGATATTTTGAAATGTTAGATTTAACCTTAGCCTTCATCGAGCAATAATTATTGAAAAATGAATGAAAAAATAAATAATCATAAGGTAATGATTTTAATAAATAATAAGATTATTAGGAGGCATAAATAATGACAGAAAATAGGATGATGGTAAGAGTTCAAATCATGGGTGAGTCTTATGAGGTACCGGAAGGCTCGACAATTATTATGGCGATGGAATACGCCGGCTACCAATTAAAGAGAGGAATAGGCTGTCGTGAAGGATTTTGTGGAGCATGTGCTACGCTTTATCGTGAAAAGAATGATTATAAGATCAAAGGTGGATTAGCATGTCAAACGGTAGTTAATGATGGAATGGTGATTGCTCAGATTCCTTTTGTACCGGCAGAGAAACCGGTGTACGATATAAATGAATTAACACCAGATATAAATACGATAAAGGCGATTTTCCCGACTGTATTCCGTTGCGTTGCCTGTAATACTTGCACAAAAGCGTGTCCGCAAGATATAGAAGTGATGGATTATATACAGGCTTTAAAGCGAGGCAATATTGAGCGAGCGGCTGATCTATCATTTGACTGTATCCGGTGTGGTTTATGCGCATTGAGATGCCCCGCTGAGATTGTGCAATATAACGCTGCCATTCTTGCACAAAGATTGTATGGGAAATATCTTTCCAAGAAAAATCCCCAGTTGGATAAGCGGGTTAAAGAAATTGAAGATGGAAAATATATTGAGGAAATAAATGAATTGATGGACATGGACCGGGAAAAGTTGACCGAAACCTACTATAACAGAGAAATAAAAATATCCTAAGGAATTAAAATGAAGATAAAGAAATAAGGAGCAAAAATGTATCCAGATTATATGTTAGAGTCCATTAAAAAAGTCGAAGAGACAAGACCCGGGCGTTTAGAAAAGTCAAAGAAATACGGTAAAGAAGTTTTTCCACACATGACTGATAAGGAAAGGGGAGAAGTTCTATCGAAATTTCATCCCGATTATAAAGAAGGAGCCCGTAAAGAAGTTCGTGTAGGTCCTAATAAAGGCGAAATATTGACAACCGAAATTTCAGACCTTTTAGAATCCTATTCACGAATTAACCCGAAAGATTTTAATCTCGATAAAATTGATTATGAAACTGATGTTTTGGTGATTGGTGCTGGTTCAGCGGGGATGGCGTCGGCACTTGTTGCTGCGAAAAATGGAAGCAATGTTCTAATCGTTACGAAATTGCGACTCGGTGATTCAAATTCTATGATGGCGGAAGGCGGAATTCAAGCGGCAGACCAACGCGATGATTCACCCACTATGCACTACCTTGATGTTATAGGGGGCGGTCATTTCGATAATAAACCTGAATTAGTTCATGCCCTTGTTTCAGATGGGCCTGAATCGATAAAATGGTTGGAAGAATTAGGAGTTATTTTCGATAAAAATCCCGATGGTTCGATGTTAGTGAAATCGGGCGGAGGAACTTCCCGGAACCGTATGCATTCTTGTCGAGATTATACCGGAGCCGGTATTTGTAGAGTGCTACGCGATGAAGTTTATAATTTACCTGATAAAATAAAATATATCGAATATTCTCCGGTTGTTGAACTTATCCTTGACGATAATGGTCAAGCCGTTGGAGCTGTGATCTATCACCTCGAGACGAAACAGTACTCAATTATAAAAGCAAAATCGATCATAATGTCAACCGGTGGATTTGGAAGGTTACATATTAGAGGTTTTGAAACGACGAATCATTATGGTGCAACGGCAGATGGGATTATTCTTGGCTATCGTGTTGGCGCTAAATTATTATTTATGGATTCTGTTCAATATCATCCGACCGGGGCAGTTTATCCCGAGCAGATAGTAGGTTTCTTATGCACGGAAAAAATCAGAGCTCTCGGCGCTCAACCTGTAAATGCTGATGGGGAACTGTTCGTTTATGCTATGGAACCGCGAGACGTTGAAGCCTCTGCTTTTATTCGTGAATGCACAGAGTGGAAAAATGGAATTACAACACCATCCGGATTATGTGGAATTTGGCTTGATTCCCCGCTTATCGATCAGATTGAGGGGCAAGGAACGATTGATAAGAATCTTCCGGGAATGGTCAGGCAATTCGGTCGTTTTGACATTGACATTCGAAAATATCCGATGCTTGTCTATCCGACATTACATTATCAGAATGGCGGAATTGAGATAAATGATAAATGTGAAACAAATATCCCGGGACTCTATGTAGCGGGTGAAACTTCCGGTGGAGTTCATGGGAGAAATAGACTGATGGGAAATTCTCAGTTAGACCTGATCGTATTCGGGAGGCGTGCAGGTTTGAATGCATCAAAGCGTGCAAACAATGGAGTGAAAATAGGAAAACTTTCTTTAGAGCATATCTACGATTATGAAAAGGAAGTTGCCGATTTAGATATTAACAGGAAGAAAATCGCTCCGATATTGCTCCCCGATTATATTCCTGAGCATGTAAAACAAAAACAGATAACTGCTGAATATTTTGGAACTTTAATATAAAAGGAGGTTATATGGCAAAACCAAAAGTAGCGTTCTATTGGTGTGCATCTTGTGGTGGATGCGAGGAAGCAGTAGTTGACCTTGCAGAAGATATCCTAACTGTAACTGATGCAGTTGATATTGTTTTATGGCCCGTTGCTCTTGATTTTAAAAAGAAAGATGTCGAGGCAATGCAAGATAATGAAATTGCAGTATCTTTCATCAATGGCGCAATTAGGACAAGTGAACAGGAAGAAATGGTAAATCTTTTGAGGAAAAAGTCAGGATTAATTGTCGCCTTCGGTTCGTGCGCCCACATAGGCGGGATACCGGGGCTGGCAAATTTCTCGAACAGAGAGGAAATTTTTGATTATGTTTATACGAAAACTCCTTCGACAATGAATCCGGCGAAGACGACTCCTCAAACGAATACAGTAGTTGACGGTTATGAACTTGAGATACCCGAATTTTACAATACTGTGAAAACTTTAGACCAAACTATCGATGTTGATTATTACCTTCCCGGCTGCGCACCACCGCCAGATTTAATAATGAATGCTGTGATGGCAATTCTAAAGGGTGAACTTCCGGAAAAAGGCGCTGTGCTTGCTCCGGATAAATCATTATGTGACACTTGCCCGAGGAATGATTCGAAGCCGGAGAAATTGATGATGAACGAAATTAAACGACCTCATACAGTAGAAATGGATCCGGAAAAGTGTTTTCTCGCAGAAGGCGTAATCTGTCTCGGTCCTGCTACACGTTCAGGTTGTGGTGAACGCTGTATCAATGCGAATATGCCTTGTAGAGGTTGTTTTGGACCGGTTAAAGGTGTTTCAGATTTCGGTGCAAAATCACTATCGGCGATTGCATCGATAATGGGCATTGAAGGCGAGGAAAAGATGACAGATGAAGATATTCAGAAATTGGTTGATCAGATTGCTGATCCGGCGGGTCTTTTTTATATGTATAGCTTGCCTTCATCGTTATTGAGAAGAAAAGTGATGAAATAAATCCATGCGAGTAATTGGATAGATGAGAAGTAAATTTGAACGATATATTGTAAAGAATAGAAATTTACTATAGAGGATTAGCAAACTTATGGTAGTCAAATTGAGATAATTAAACTTTTATCAAGATATGGAGGTAAAATTGGGTAAAAGAATAACAATTGACCCGATTACAAGACTTGAGGGTCACGGAAAAATTGAAATATTTCTTAATGACGAAGGTAATGTGGAAAGAGCCTTCCTTCAAGTTCCCGAATTGCGAGGATTTGAAAAATTTTCTATAGGACGTATGGCAGAAGAAATGCCGAGAATTACACCCAAAATCTGTGGTGTATGTCCGACTGCTCATCACATGGCTTCGGGAAAAGCGTTGGATGATCTTTTCAACGTTGAACCGCCCCAGGCAGCTAAAAAAATCAGAGAATTGATCAATTCAGCTTTTATGGCGGAAGACCATACGCTTCATTTCTTCTTTCTTGGAGGACCAGATTTTATTGTCGGTCCAACTGCCGAAGCAGGAGCGAGGAACATTCTGGGCGTTATCCAGAAAGTTGGACTTGAAGCAGGTAAGAAAGTTATCGACATCAGAAAAAAATTAAGAGGAATTATTACAAAACAGGGCGGCCGAGTTATTCATCCTGTTTGTAATCTTCCCGGCGGTGTTTCCAAAGGTGTTACCAAAGAAGATAGAGATGAATACATTCAAATTGGAAAAGAAGCCATTGAATTTTCAAAGTTCACTCTTTCGGCATTTAAAGACATCGTACTCAAGAATAAAGATTATGTCGATTTAATTGTTGGTGATATTTACAAACACAGCACCTATTATATGGGACTTGTTGATGAGAATAACAAGGTGAATTTTTATGACGGCGAAGTGCGAGTGGTTGACCCGGAAGGTAATGAGTTTGTAAAATTTAAACCTGATGAATATTTAGAGCATATCGAAGAACATGTCGAACCGTGGAGTTATATTAAATTTCCATACCTGAAGAATGTTGGCTGGAAAGGATTCGTCGATGGGAAAAATAGCGGTGTCTATCGTGTAGCGCCTCTGGCAAGATTGAACGCATCCGACGGAATGGCAACACCATTAGCCCAGGCTGAATACGAGCAGCTGTATGAAACTCTTGGAGGAAAACCTGCACACAACACCCTGGCATATCACTGGGCAAGACTCATTGAACTTCTTTATGCTTCCGAAAGACTACTGGAACTTGCGGGGGATAAAGAGATACTTGACCCGAATATCAGGACCATTCCGACATCGTTACCTGATGAAGGTATCGGCATAGTCGAAGCGCCGAGAGGCACGCTTTTTCATCATTATAAATCAGATAAAAATGGAATTCTCACTGATGTAAATTTAATCGTTGCGACAGTAAATAACTCCGCAGCTATGTGCATGTCTATCGAAAAAGCAGCCAAAGGAGTTATTAAAAATGGTAAAGTATCCGATGGATTGTTAAATATGGTAGAAATGGCTTTTAGAGCTTATGACCCCTGTTTGGCGTGTGCTACGCATTCGCTTCCTGGTCAAATGCCGTTAGAGGTAAAAATTCGCGATATAAAAACTGGTGAAGTAATAAAAACTTTAAGAAGATAATGTTTATTACCTATTCCTATTATAATTTTGTTGTGAGTTATTTCCATATTTTATGTAATTATAAAATATTTGATATTAAGGAGGAAAAATGGAATTGGACCTTGAAAAATTAATAAAGATAGTAGGGAAGGAAAATGTAAGGTCTGACCCCGCCGATCTTATTGTATATGGTTCGGATTCATCGGTTCACGAGGCTCCGGCAACAGCTGTTGTAAGACCTGAAAATGCCGAACACGTTCAAGAAATTGTTCGTTATGCAAATTCAAATAAAATACCAATAATACCCAGAGGTGCAGGTTCCGGAATGTCCGGGCAGGCTGTCCCGATAAATGGCGGAATTGTATTGGATATGAAAAAGATGAATCATGTTCTTGAAATCAATCTCGCAGATGTTTATTGTAGAGTCGAACCGGGTGTCGTGGATGATGATTTAAATCGTGCTTTACTGCCTTATGGTGTATTTTACCCTCCCACTCCTGCGTCAAGCAGAGTGGCTACGATTGGCGGTGAAATTGCTAATAATGCAAGTGGTGTGAGGTCGGTCAAATATGGAGCCGTGCGGGATTATGTACTTGGGATGAAGGTCGTAATGGCAAATGGTGATCTGGCTTCATTTGGATGCAGAACAAGGGTTGAAGCATCTGGTTATCAGCTCGATCGACTAATGGTCGGTTCTGAGGGAACTCTTGGTATCATTGTCGAAGCAACATTAAGATTTGCACCTATTCCAAAATTTAGATGTATGGGTACTGCAAACTATAACAAGATTGAGGAGGCCGGCGATACAATTGCTGAAATTATGGCGAGCGGTTGTCAGCCCTCTTTATTAGAATTGATGGATAATGTTGCGATAACAGCGGTGAATAAAACGATGAATTTGGGGCTTCCTGATGTAGAAGCTATTTTAATGTTCGAAGCTGATGGAATGGTTAAAGAAGCGGTTGATTTTGAAGTGGAAAAAATAAAAGCAGTTTGTGAAAAACACAATGGCTTTGGAATCGAATTAAGTTACGATGCAAAGGAACGTACACGTATTTTTTCAGGAAGGAAAAAATTATTTCCGGCATTGTCGAAATATCAAGAGCTTCTCTCATGCACCTCCCTGGCCGATGACATGGCTGTTCCTTATTCGAAAATGGCAGAAACTGCCCGGAAGATTCATGAAATCGCTAAAAGGAATAATGTTATTATGACTGCTTACGGACATTGTGGATCAGGATGCATGCATACAAAAATATTAATGGATCCTACTAAAAAGAGCCAATGGGAGAATGCAAAACAGGCAGTTATGGAAGTTTATGATTATGTTCATTCTGTCGGAGGAACAACCTCTGCTGAACACGGCATTGGAATATCAAAAGCACCTGCTTTTAAAAAAGAGAAACATGATTCACTTAATATCATGCGTGCCGTGAAGAAGGCTCTCGATCCCAATAATATTTTGAATCCCGGTAAATTAATGGATGCTCCCGATGATTGGGTAACTGCGACAAGACTCAGATATAAACATAATTAATTGGTAGCCCTGAGTGCCTAAATTTTCTTGGACACGATTAGAGTTAAAATAAACTCTAATCAGAAAGGAAGAGAGAATTATGACAACCATAGGAGAAGGGATGAAAACCGAAGTTACCCCCGGGATCAAACGTCGTTACATAAGC
>JADHWC010000036.1 GCA_016783665.1 Fidelibacterota bacterium
CCCGTCTGCGCTACGCTTCGCCGGGCAAGAATAGCTTCAGTATAATGATTGGAAAAAAGTAAAATGCCCCGATTTTTCAAGGCTTATATCAATGTGGCTCGGGACAGAATCGAACTGCCGACACAGGGATTTTCAGTCCCCTGCTCTACCGACTGAGCTACCGAGCCACTGCTAAAAAGCGGTGTAATTTAGAACATATTCAACAAAAGCGAAATATTTTTCTCTCCTCTTGTGGCTCCTGTGAAAATCAAGTATATTTGAGTCACTATGAAGGCAAAATACATTTTACAACAGCTCTCATCATTTCCCCACCGGGGAGCCACCTCCAACGAAGAAAAAAAAGCAGCGGAATTCCTGAAGCAAGCCCTCGATGGAGAAAAAATCAGAACCGATATCGAATCTTTTAAAGCCATTTCCACATATTCCTGGGAAGTCATTCTGATTTCTATTCTGATGATTGCCGGTTTGATAATCAGTCCCTGGCTTGCCAAACTGGGAACTGCTATCGTGTTACTCGGTTTCTGGTCTTACACCCGCCATTTTATGGGACATTCAATAATCTTTACAAAGCTTATTCCGAAGAAAATATCGCAAAATGTAGTAGCCAAAATTCCGGCACAACAGGAATCAGTTAGAAATATCATCCTGATGGCACACTACGACAGCGCCCGGGCGTCTTCTATCTTTGCTCCGAAAATGGTGAAAAACTTCCGAAAAACATTTCTCTTAAATACCTACATCGGTATTGCATCCATCGTTTGGGCATATATGGGTGATTACTGGGGAGCAACGATCTGGTTTAAAATCGTTTGCGGACTGCTTGCTTTAAATCATTTAGTGAATGTCATTATTCATATTCACCGCGAAGTAGTCCACCGTTTTGTGCCCGGAATCAATGACAACGGTTCCGGCGTAGCGGCTGTCTTCGAAATCGCAGAACACCTAAAAAACTCTCCTCTGCAAAACAGCAATCTCTGGATCGTCTTTACCGGTTGCGAAGAAGCCGGTATTCAGGGTGCCAAAGCCTTTCTCGATCAGCATTGCGCGGATTTGCCGGTAGAAAGTACTTTCCTGATCAATCTGGATAATATCGGTTACGGTAATCTTCATTATGCCACCGGCGAAGGAATGTTATTATACTATAAGTACGATGAATCGCTTATTAATCTATGCAATTCGCTGGCTGAACAGCCGGAATACTCCGACATTCGTCCACTGGAATACAGGCGCGCTTATTTCGACGCCCTGGTTTTTACCCAGCATGGCTATCCCAGCACTACATTAATTGCTCTGGATGATCAGGGGCTTATTCCCAACTGGCACTGGTATAGCGACACTATCGATAATATCGACTATAACACTATTCAACATACCGTGGATTTTACTGCTGATCTGATAACAAAAATCGATTCCAAATAATCTATGAGCCGGCGGATTCGAAAAATATTATTTTATTGCGGGTTTTTTCTTACTATCATCGCCGGAACAGGATATCTGTATTTTCAGGAGGCTGAATTGCCGGTAGAAGGCGCTCTCGAACTACCATCATTACAATCACCTGTTGAAGTACTTACCGACAGCAACGGAAACTGCCACTTCTACGCAGAGAACGACCAGGATATTTACAAGGCGCTGGGATATGTACACGCCTCCCGGCATCTCCAACAGATGGACAATTACCTCCGGGCTGCCGACGGTACATTATCGGAAGCCTATGGAAAATCAACCATTGATATAGATATTTTTTCACGCACTATGGGATTCGCTTCCAATGCGGAAAGTTTCTCCCAGTGGATCGATCCCGAAGTAAGCGGGTTGCTTCAGGCATATTGCGACGGAATAAATAGTTATATAGATCAACACCGTTTCCGATTACCACGGGAATTCAAATGGCGGCGCTATTCTCCAGCCCCCTGGAAACCGGCAGACTGCCTTGCTGTTTATCGTATGCTGGCATGGCTTCTCTCCGACCAGGCGCTGCGAAAAGTGGTATTCTATAAACTATTAGAGGTATATGGTAATACAAAAGTCTTGGAAGGGTTTCCGGCAATCCAAAACTGGCCTCCGGACAACTTTCCGAAGTACGATACCCGGTTTTTCAAAACCTTAAATGATTACACGCGACGGAATACTCAACTACTTGACTTTCTCGGAATTACCGCCGAAAACCTGGAGCACAGCTGGGTTTTTTCATCAAAACATTTTAAAGAATCCGGTTCCGCCCTGGGCGGTCAACTACCGGCATTTTTATGCAATTATTACGAAATCCAGGAGCTGGTCAGCCCCAATCTAAATGTTGCCGGGACGATCATCCCGGGAATACCCTTTATCTTATTCGGACATAATTTCACCATCGCCTGGAATGTTACAATTCGTCCGGTTGATAATATGGAATTAATCCTGTCGTCCGTATCTGAAGACAAATCAAGCTATCGATATAAAAACCAATGGCTGCCATTTGAAACAAGAAAAGAACACCTGTTCACACACAGTGAGAATGACTCTGCAATCCTGATTCAATCAACCCTTTTTGGGCCCGTTATCGGGCATTGCTCCGGTGATAAAAACGGTTCCAGATACTGCATTTCCATAAAATGGCTGGGATCGAAATTTTCCGACGATTTTAAAGGGCTGCATTTACTCAACTATTGTTCATCGTGGAATATGTTTAAAGAAGCCGTCGGACAGCATGTGATCCCTGCCATCGAAGTTGATTATATCGATACTGATGAGAACATCGGAATCGCTCAATATATTGCCGATTTGGCAATAGATCCCTTTGCAGAACGATTATCAACACTTTCCAGGGTTTACGAACCGGGATTTGTGCATCCCATCAAGCACCTTTTTCGTAACTTTAATCCAACAAGCGGAATGATTCACCATCAACACAGTTACCCAGATAGTATGTCTAAATCAGGATTGCTTCAATGTGACTTTTTCCGTCAAGACACCTTTTTATCATATAATGATATCATCTCTCACCAAGAATGCCCTGTAAACCGGCAGGCTGAGATGATACTTCCCCTGTTTTTCGAAATTGTAGTTGATACGGATTTAAACACTTATCAACAACAGAGAGCCTATGATATTTTGAAAAACTGGAATTGCAGGATGTCGTCGGCATCAATAGCATCGACAATTTTTGATACGTTTTTAGCGCAGCTGCGGCGTCTGGTCTATCAGGATGAAATGGATCTCGCCGATATCCAGTTATACTCCCAATTTGATCGCCTTACGGACGAGTCTTCCTTGAATATACTATTCCTGTTACATCAGGGCGAGTCTTCCTGGTTCGATGATATCCGCACACTCGACATCATTGAGCGCCGAAAATCAATTGTGTTGAAAGCATTTCGGGAAGCCCTCAATATACTTTCAGAGACATTCTCACCAAATTTCCCCGAGTGGACGCGAAGTAATACAGCTGATCCGGTTGCATTGAACCGGGTCAGCTTTTTAGTAAATTTAATTCCTCAGCCAACAATCCATATATCCAGCCAGGAAATTAAAAAGAAAACGGCTATTTCCCGGTCTTCGCAGATTTATTTCAAACAGATTATGTTTCATTCTGGTGATCGTTTTTCGCTGATGCAAAACGGCGCTCACGTGCTGACATTGACGCCAAAATAATATATAAAGGGCGGTTGCCCGCCCTTTTATCTTACGATTATCTTAAATTTATCTTATTTCCTAAAACAACGTTCTTTTATCATCGATCAGTTCCCGGATCACCGGCAGAACATACACATTGGAGAGATCCATTTTGCTGAGCTGTTCGATCATAAAATCCGTCTGCAGGTCCAATGGTGTATATTGGTTGATAACAACCTTTTTGTCTTTTTCAATCAGGCACGTGCCGTCTTTAAAACTGCCCTTGCCGTACACCACGGTATAATCGAGTTTCTCGTAAAGCGCTTCCAACTCGACTTTTAAACCCAGTAATTTATTCTTCGAATATTTTGTCAGGTTCATTCTTTATATATGTTCGTTATGATTTTTCCGTTCCAATAGATCGACCAGGTCTTTCACCTGTTCCGACTCATTGCGGTTCACGATCAGAATGGTATTATTAGACTGAATAATGATAAGGTCCTTAACACCTATGGTTGATATTAAATTTTTACGGGAATAAATATAGGAATTTATCGTGTTCATCGAAACGACATTACCGATAATGACGTTTCCGTTCTTGTCCTTTTCCTTGATCTCGTAAACCGCATCCCAGCTACCGACGTCACTCCAGTCAAACGTACTTCGGACAACATATACATTCTTGGCTTTTTCCATAACGCCGTAATCAATCGATTCACTGTGAATTATTGCCCATTGCTTCTTCAGAACTTTCGGGTATTTGGGAGTATCCATTGCCCTGGCAATCGCCTGAAGACTCTCATGCAATTCGGGCAAAAAAAGCTTAATCGAATTGAGAATATTATCCGCTTTCCAGATGAACATACCGCTGTTCCAGAGGAACTCACCGCTTTCTAAAAAGCGTTTCGCTGTTGGCAGATTAGGTTTTTCGGCAAAGGTCTTGACCTTATAAATTGCCTCTTGATAGACCGCTCCTTTTTTACTGTATTGAATATAACCATAACCGGTTGCCGGTCGGGTCGGCATAATCCCAAAGGTCACCAGCGCCACATGATCCCGGGCAAATTGAACCCCTTGATGAACGGCTTTCCTGAAAGAATTTTCATCAACAATCAGGTGATCCGCAGGAAATATGCCCAGAACAGCATTCGGATCTTTTTGGATAATAGTTGTTGCTGCCAGACCGATGCAGGGCGCCGTGTTTTTTCCGCTCGGTTCGATAATTAAGTTTTTAACCGGCAACTCCGGTAATTCCCGCAAAATCGGTTCATACTGGCATTGACCCGCTACAATAAATATCTTTTTTTCATCAGCGACTTTTTTTAATCGCTCATAGGTTAATTTCAACATCGACTGATCTGATACAATATCCAGCAGCTGCTTAGGACGCTCTTTGCGGCTCCTGGGCCAAAAACGTTTTCCAACTCCGCCAGCCATAATTACAGCATACATAATATCACCTCGTTTCTATGTTCATATTTCGATAATTCCTTCATAGACCTTTCGCACCGGTCCACTCAACCATACATGATCGTCTTCGGTATCAATCACAAGATCGCCGCCACGGGCTTGCAGGGTGATTGGGAAGGGATCATGAAAAATTTGATTAATAGTCATTGCCGACGCGGTGGCGCCGGTTCCACACGCCAGAGTTTCGTCCTCAACTCCTCTTTCGTATGTGCGGATTTTCCAGCGGCTCTCGTCTATTTTTTCAATATAATTGATATTGGCGTTATACGTTTTTCTCAAATCAGGCGATTCCGCATAAATATCCAAAGATTCAACACTGTTGCTAACGCGGACCAAATGAGGAACTCCTGTATTTATAAAATAAGCTGTTTCACTATCCAATATAATTTTTTCAAGATTCCCGGTTTTTTTTATCGTCAGCGAGACTTTGCCGTCCACAATTATCCCCAAATGTTCACCGTCAGCAGCCAGAAATCGGTAAGATCCCTTCCGGCAGATTCCATATTCAAAGACAAAATAAAGCGCAGCCCGGGCGCCGTTTCCACACATCACCGGACCGGTTCCGTCTGCATTGTAATATTCCATAAAAAAATCGACTTTTCCTTTTTCTTTGATGAATATGACGCCATCAGCGCCAATTCCCAATCGCCGGTCTGCCAGCCGGATTGCCACTTTGGACAAACTCTCCCTGAAAAACGTCTTGCGGTAATCGATCATTACAAAATCGTTTCCCGCGGCTTCTACTTTCCAGAATTTTATTTTCATCATTAATATTTCCAGTTTACTTCGGCGGTTTCCCAGCGCGCCCGGACATTGATCCAGTCCGGATAGAATTTATATGGCTCTGCCGTCTGAAAGGGCATTAAACGCCCGGGGTCCCAGCGACAGTTTTGATTGAGATCCTCCCAGATTTCGAATTGATATCGGCCCGGTAATAACTCCTCAATCTCGTATTGCCCGGATTCTGAAGGAGCTACCATCACTGTTTCTTCCTTTTTTTCGGTTAGACAGCCAATCACAAGCGCCTGACCTACAGCCGACCGTGCCTTAATTTCACCGGTAATGCTGCCATAACTATTGGCGTCCGCAGTGATGAAAGGAATCGTCAGCAGTGAATCCTTAAAATAATTACCGGCGATATCCGTCCAGCCGGATGTATTCATAACGAGTTTATAAGCAGTTTTAGAAGACAGCTTCGATTCCGGCATCATTTTGAGGGAATTGCCATCCAGCCAGTCATACCGGCAGGGAACTATCAGGCTGTCCTCTTTAATCAGATTGATTGATGACTCCGGGTCACAGTTTATCACGGCTTCTGAAAAATTCAGTCGTACATCGGCATTTAATCTTATATCTTTCGCTCCCCTGTTTGGAACCGAGGATTCTATTTTCGGTTCAACAGTATCGGCTTTTTCCGTATATAAAAATCCAATGGTATTATCCGGAGCTGAAATCTTTTCACCGAAGCTGTCAAACAGGCTGTCCGCCAGTAATGTATATTCCTGTTCCGACGTCAACCTTCTGAATGTAACATAGGCATAACGTGGATCCGCATCATTTATCCAGAATGATTGAATCTGTGCCTGCCCCGGTTCACTTAAGCGGATTTCAGCATTATTGCTTAATTGATCGCTTAGAGAGCGTGAAAATACCAGCTCCAGTCTGTTTTCCATAATTAACACTGATTGCAGACGGAACCGGTTTAAATATATTGTTCCGAGCCGGAAATTGATATCCTGAACGAAATCATCGCGACATTGTATAGTCACCGGATCAACCGGCGCTGTTGCAATAAGATTGTCTGCGGTCACAAAGGGAATTCCGGGCGCCTGGGATGCAATGGCCAGCAACCGGTAGTCGCCTGTTGCGATATTTGTGAACCGATAATTTCCATTTGATTCAACCGCCGTGATGTAATCGGGCTGGACTCCCAGAATTGAATCGGGAAAACTACCGGTTTTCCGATATGACCGGACATAGGCAAAATACTTTTTTGGAATATTGAATACTTTTCCCGCGATTTGTCCCAGGTCAAGTGAATCTCCCGTTGAAAATGCCAGTGTGACATTGGATTCAGTTGTATTTTTCTGATAATCCTGAATGTTTCTCCCAAAACTCAGGATGTAAGTTGTGTTTTCTTTAAGTGAATCGTAAAAGTTGACCGTCAGCTTTTTCCGGTTCGTTTTGACTCCCGGAGGTCTTTTCAGGGCTGGCATTATCACGAGATTCCCTTCCGCAGAACGAGGTTCGATCAGTTCGGTGAACGACAATGTCACCATCGTAGTCGGACTGACATTGGTCGCCCCATTTACGGGAAATGTGGAGAGCAACTCCGGTCCTGTTTTATCAACCGGTCCTCCGCTAGGCGGTCCCTGCGCCGCGCAGCCAGCCAGAAACACGGATAAAATCAGCCAATACAGTCGTGAGGGCTGTTTTAATAATATGCTGTATTGATACTGTTTCAATATTTTTCTTTAACCGTCAGTGGCGCTCAAATAACCGCCAGTTGTTTCCCAATTTTTTGAAATTTTTCCAGCACAAAATCCAATTGTTTCTGGGTATGGGTGGCAATATAACTGGTTCTCAAACGAGCCGAATTGCCGGGAACGGCAGGAGATATAACCGCATTTGCATAAACGCCTTCTTCAAATAACATTTTCCAAAATGCAAAGGTTTTCATATTATCACCAATAATAACTGGAATAATAGGCGTTTCACTGGTGGCTGTATCGAACCCCAACTTCTGATAACCTGCTCTCATATATGTGCCAATTTCCCACAAGCGCTGACGACGTTTTGGTTCGGATTTAATAATTTTCAGGGCTGCGCGGGTAGAAGCAACAACGCTGGGCGGCAAACTGGCTGAAAAGATCATACTCCTGGAATGGTGCTTAATATAATCAATAACATCCGCATCACCGGCTATAAATCCACCGATTGCTCCAAAGGACTTTGAGAAGGTCCCCATGATCAGATCCACCTGATCGGTTAATCCGAAGTGTGCCGCCGTTCCATTACCTTCCGGTCCCAGAACTCCCATTGAATGAGCGTCGTCAACCATTAGCCGCGCGCCGGCGCTTTTAACAATTTCACAAATCTCCGGCAGTTTGGCAATATCGCCTTCCATTGAGAAGACTCCATCGACAATTACCAGTTTACCGACATCTTTTGGGAGATCATCTAATATTTTCTTCAAATCATCGGGATCATTATGCCGGTAACGCAATATACGCGCTCCTGATAAATGGCAGCCATCGAGAATACTGGCATGATCAAGCTTGTCAATAATCACAACATCATCTTTTCCAAGAATAGTCGCAATAGTGCCCAAATTCGTCATAAAACCCGTTGAAAAAATCAAGGCTGCCTGTTTACCGGTAAACTCTGCTAATTCTTTTTCAAATTGTTCGTGTATATCAAGTGTTCCGTTCAAAAAACGACTGCCTGTTCGTCCGGTTCCATATTCCATTAATGCGCTTTGGGCGGCTTTCAGAACTTCCGGGTGATGAGTCAGTCCAAGATAATTATTTGATCCGATCATGATTTTTGCGGAACCGTTATAAACCATGACAGTATCATCGCCGCCCGAAAATGGAATAAAATAAGGATAGTACCCTTGCTCCCTGGCAATATTAGCATCTGTAAAATCATAACACTTTTTAAAAATATCCAATTCTCATACCTCGCATTAAAAAAAATAACTGACATAAATTTACTTGGCGCAAATGGGATATGCAAATATCTAAATTTCCTTTGGAGCAAATGGTTTCAAAGCATTATATTACATTCTCAGATGAAACCGCTAATGAACTCAAATAAACAAGAATGATGATGAAAACTTATTTGAAAATTTGTCTTTCACTCACCGGTCTTATGCTGCTTGCCGCCTGCACAAAAGAACCTGCATTGCCGGATTTAGCGCTAATTCCATGGATTGAATCGCACGGGTACCAAAAAACTGAACTTTTCCCCGTCATTACATCGCACAATGTTTCCGGACCCCAGGTAAAAGTATCCGTGAACCATGAATCCCATTATCTGTTAGTGGATTTCAACGCCATCAACCTGATCCTGCGGAAAAACGCATACAAAAATGTCAACTTCGAGCCTCAGCGCATGTCCAGCCGGATCACCGAAACCAGCGAAATGCTCTTCGAGGAAGGATATTTACACGACGTGTCGCTTCTCGGTAGGGACCATCCTGTTCTGTACGTCTCCATTATCAAACACAGTTCCGCTCCGTTTATGGCAAAGGGCGTCATCGGTCGCAATTTACTGATTGACGGGCAAGTGACGCTAGATATGCGGAATAAAATCCTGGCATTTTCCACCGAGCCGGAATATTCGCTGAACGATCTGTTTACCGACAGCCTGCTGATTCCGATAAACCTGAACGGCAGCTCTGACGATAATCACGGTCTGTTGAAGTTTTTCTGTTTCATCAATGGAGCAAAACATCTGGCGACCCTCAGCACTTGCAATTCAATGACCCTGATCAGCCCGGAACTGGCAGACACACTTTCACAGAAACGTAACGCTCAAAAAGTGATGGTGGGCTCGCTGAAAATCGGCGACAAGATTTTCCCCGATGTAAATTGCGAGGTCAGTGAGGAGCCGCTGACCCTGGAACCTGAAAACCCGGAAACCATAAATCTGGTCATCGGCATGGATCTGATCAGTCAATGTCTGCTGACTATCGATTTTATTAGCGGCAGGATGCTGATAGAATAAATTTTTACTCGCCAGGTTTTCAATAGCAATTTTTACTTGATAATTGATGATGGCATCATTAATTATCAGTAAATAAGCGAATCCCCTTTTTACTCCTGGGATTATTTAAACAGAATATCCGCCAGGTTGAAGCGCATTACCAGACCGATAGTTATTATACTGACCATTGTCGCCAGCTTTATGGCAATATCCAGTGAAGGTCCGGTAGTATCTTTCAGCGGATCGCCTACCGTGTCGCCGGTAACTGCCGCGGAATAACTGTCCATAACGACTGTGTATTTTTGCTTCAAGTCCTTCATCTCCAGTAAAAATTTATGTTCGTCAGGCTCCAGTTTCAGATAGAGTTTAAACACCAGGCGGTCATCCTGGTTTAATTTGCGGTAATGCGCGTTCAATGTCTCATCATCGGACTCGGAGACCTCTTTTATAGCAAAACGCTTTTTCGCAGCGCTTAGTGATTTGCCCTTTACAATATATTCAGTTTCGATGTATTCGATAATCGTTGCCAGGTAATCGGAGACTTTCTCATCGATGCTAAATGCCAGCGGATTTAGATTGACAAGTTCGTAGAGAAATTTTGAATATTCACTGGTCAGAAAAAATGGCCAGAGTCCCTTATTGGAAATCTTTTTCATATTACCTTTTATCTGAAATTTCAGTTCCGATTTGCTGCGCTCAATATACTTCTTGGCATTGTCCCAGGCGCCGCCGGAGTTAGCCATAAAAATCGCAAAGAAAAAACCGAGCAGTAAATTGCCCAACAATAAGCCAATGATCGCAATCGGTCCGAGCAGCAATCCAGTTACAACCGGCGCAACAATTGCGATTAATGCCGGAGCGAGCATCCTTTTCTGAGCCGCCGCGGTAGAAATCTTAACGCACTGGCTGTAATCCGGAGTAGTCTCTCCCGTCATAATCCCCTTTATTTCACGAAACTGCCGGCGGACCTCATCGATCATTTCACCGGCTGCTTCTGAAACAGCTTTGATTGTTGTGCTGGAAAATGAGGCGCACAGAGCGCCGCCAATAAAGAGGCCGATAATAAAGCGAATATCCATAATGGAGCCGCCTAAATAGGCTAATAAATCATTCACCTCCACTTGGGCAACATCCAGCCATTCCCCGGCAACCTGGATAGAAGTGTCTCCCATATTCAACATTTCCGTGCGGATACTTTCAATAAATGCTGCGATCAACGTAACAGCAGTTAGAGCAGCCGCGCCGATACAGAGACCTTTTCCACGCGCAGCTGTAGAGTTACCTAATTCATCCAGCGCATCGGTGCGTTTACGGGTTTCGCTGGGCATATCCGCCATTTCGGCAATACCGCCGGCGTTATCCGCAATAGGACCAAATGCATCCGTAGATAAATTAATTCCCAGGGTTGACAGCATACCGACTGCTGCCAGACCGATGGCATAAAGTCCCATGGAAAAATCATTGAAACCATTTCCAAAAAGAAACGCCAGGAACATTCCAATAACAATAAATGCCGCTACCGGCGCCGTCGATATTAATCCCACCGAAAGTCCGGATGTAATGACGGTGGCATGTCCGGTTTTTGCCTGCCGTGAAATTTCCTGAACCGGCGCGTAGGCGGCGTTGGTGTAGCGGTCCGTGACATAGCCGATTGCCACGCCGGCTCCCATACCCGCTAACATGGGAACGAAAAGCAGCTGGAATTGTCCCGGAAACAGTATCCTGATTGCGACTCCGCTAAAAACGATCGTGATAAGAGTCGTAATATTGATACCTTTATTAATCGCCGATAATAACCCTTTTTGAGAAAGGTCTTCAGAGGTACGAACCATCATGATTCCAATAATTGACGCCAGTGTACCGATTCCGGCGATAACCATCGGCAGGATGATACCGTTAAACGCTTTATCAAGAGAAAATGCCGATACTGAAAGAACCGAAGTTCCCAGTATAGAACCGACAAACGATTCAAATAAATCCGCGCCCATTCCAGCCACATCGCCGACATTGTCACCAACATTATCGGCAATAACAGCCGGATTACGGGGATCGTCTTCGGGAATTCCGGCTTCAACTTTGCCTACCAGGTCAGCTCCCATATCTGCCGCTTTGGTAAAAATTCCGCCGCCCACACGGGCAAACAGCGCCATCGCCGAGGCGCCCACACCAAAACTCAACAGCGTCGTGGTAATAGTCTGATATTTCATCGCCAGGCTTTCTGCAACGAAAAAACGATCCATTATTACAAACCAGGAAACAACACAGAGAAGCGCAAAACCAACTACAACCAGCCCCATAACACTGCCGCCGCGGAATGAAATTTTCAACGCCCGGTTAAGGGAATGACTTGCGGAATGAGTAGTGCGGCTGGATGTCATTGTAGAGGTCAGCATTCCGAAAAAACCACTAAGACCGGAGAAAAATGCGCCGGTCAGAAACATAAAGGGCGCATATATGTTAAGAACACGAAAACCAAAAGAAAATATCAACAGCAACACGAAGGTCACGAAGAAAAATATTCCGGAGGTCTTATATTGTTGTTTGAGATAGGCAAAAGCGCCTTCCCGAATATAGCCGGCGATTCTGCGAACCTGCGCGCCTCCGGCATCCTGTTTTTTAATCCATATATACAGGAATAGCGCCGTAAACAGCGCTACTAAAGCAGCCACGGGCACAATAATCAATTGGAAAATCATTTTTACACACCCCACAATTACGTTTCGAACGACATGCGCTGAGCTTACATCAAAGGTGAAACATTATCAAGAAAATTACTAAAGAAAACCGGATTCACTTTCCCGGAATTGCCTGACCCTTCTCGAAATCATAGAAAGTTTTACGGGTCAGATCCGCGAGCAGCAGTTTATAGCTTATATAAGCTTCCAATCGTGAAATATACGCCTGGCTCAGGCGATTGCGGTCCAGCGCCAGCGACTGACTATTGATATCACCATTTGAAAATCGTTGTTGGCTGATCTCAAAGCTTTTTTCCGCAACCAACACATTTTTTTCTAACAGCTGAAGCCGCTTCAGACTACTTTTCAATTTGTTAACGGTATCCCGAATATCTCTTTCCACGCTAACCTTTTCATTATTCAGAGCATACTGGGCCTTACGTAAATTTGCCCGGGCTGCCTGAACCTGGGCGCGATTTACACCCCAATCCCAGATGGGGATGGAAATATTCAAAGAAACGCCCTTATTCCCGGGACGGCTTTTTAATTCATCTACCGCACTTTGAAACGTTGTTGCCAACAGAATATCCCGTTCGTTATCGCCTACACCTATAAAATCATAATACGCCGAAACCGAACCGGTAATCTGACCGTCCATTTTACGCCGGCGGATATCTATTTCCCTTAATTCTTTATTAATTTCCTTTTCACGAATCTCAAGCCGGTTTTGCAATCCCAGTTTCACCGATTGATCTTCATCGACATGAACCGGTTGATAATCTAATTTCGAATAAATTATCAATGAATCCCGCAACGCCAAACCAAGAAGTTGTTTAATAAAGTTGGCTTGCGCATACCGGTTTGCCATTGCGATATCGTAGTTGTTGAGCGCCTCTCCCAGATCGACCTCCATCTGCAATGCTTCCACTTCTGCGATGACTCCGGCTTTGTATTTATTTTGGGCAAGATCGAATGTTTCCTGTTGATATGCAAGCGTCTGCCTGGCAATTTGTTCCCGCTCCATCATGGATACCAGATAATAAAACGCCCGGCTGACCTCATATTTCAGATCCAGTTCGGCTCTTGACAACTGTTTTTTTGACAGCTCATAATTCAGTTCTGCCTGATGCAGACCGACTTTGATTTTATTATAAGAATAGAACGCTTCAATCGGCTGTACAAAGCCCGCGCGGGCGTTGAGTTGAATGGTCTGTTGATGTTTATCATAATCCTCGAGATTATAAAACCCGGAGCTGAGATACAACCGGCCGTCTGTCGGAAGCGGCTGATTGACAGTCAAATCTGTTTGATAGCTTGCCTGTTTAATCGGTGAATAATAAACCCCCAGACTATCCTCAAACGCCCGAATAGTTTCCGTATAATTCGGCGCTCTTACATTGAGATTGACATTGGTCTTAAAGCGGTTGGTCGCAGCTTTCAACTGATATTCCGCCTCGAGAATATTTTCTTTCAGTGTTCGCATCGTATAGCTGCGTTCCATAGCTATATTAATGCTCTTCGCCAAATCCAATTCGTGAATCTGTTGAGCTAAAACGGTATACAAACACAGATAAAGACACCCAATAATGATGACAAATAACTTTTTCATCTCTTTCCTAAAATTTTAATGGTTAATGATCTATTCGTGACGAAGCGCTTCGATTGGACTGAGCTCCGCGGCTTTTTTTGCAGGATAATAACCAAATAGAATCCCAACCATGCTGCTTACTCCAAATGATAAAATTACCGACCACAAACTCACGGCTGTTTCCCAATCCGAATAAAATGTTACAATAAATGTTAATCCGTATCCAATCAGAATTCCGATCACTCCGCCGATCAGGCTCAAAATCATGGCTTCCGCCAGAAACTGATTGCGAATATCGAGTTTCGTTGCACCCAGGGAACGGCGAATACCTATCTCGCGGGTCCGCTCCAGTACCGACGCCAACATTATGTTCATGATGCCGATACCGCCGACCAGCAGGGAAATTCCGGCAATTGCGCCCATTACAATATTAAAAATTTTCTGGGTCTCTTCACTCTGGCGTAACAATTGCTCCGGAACAATTAATTTATAATTATTCTCTTCGTTATGGCGCCTGAACAGAATCCGGTCAATAAAATCCGCGCTTGAAACCACATATTTGCCGTCATTGATCTGAACGATAATTTTGTCCAACTCACTTTTGCTCGGGCTTCTTCTGAACCTTACCAGAGCAGTCTGAACCGGGATAAACACATGTGTGTTCAAATTTACTTCAATGTTTCCCGCAACACTCACCGGTTGGTATTGGAGCACACCAACCACCATAAACCAATGATTTTCAATTTTGATATATTTCCCCAGCGCGTTTTCCAGCGGAAAGAGGGTGGCGTCAACATCCGCTCCAATAACACAAACCCGTTGATACAAATGATTGTCCATCTGAGTAAAGAAGGCGCCTCGGACCAACTGCAAATTTATTAAATAGAAATAGACGGGTTCCGTGCCTGTGACTGTCACTTCCATAAACCGGTTTTGACTGGATACTTCAATCTCCTCCTCAATGACCGGCGCGGAATACGCGACTATCGGTAAAATAGAATTGATCGCCTCGCGGTCCGCCATGCTGAGTTGAAAAGCCGGAGAAATATCAGAATCTTCATTTTCTTCTATATTCTGAATGATAATGTTTTTCAGACCAAGAGCTTGAATCTGATTGAGGGTTTTACGACGGGCGCCTTCACCTATCGCCAGCATGGAAATCACTGCCGCCACACCAAAAATAATTCCCAGCATGGTTAGAAAAGAGCGGGTTTTGTGTGCTTTTAAACCGTCGACGCTGATGTTAAATTGCTCACCGCTGATTAAATTTAACCATCGGTATAGCCGGCGATATTTTAATAATGAAATTGTCACTGTTCTAATTTCAACTGTTATCCGCGAATAATAACGCGACTTTCCCGGTTTGCCGCTTGTTTCTTCCTCGGTTTTGGCGCCGTTTTTTGCCCGGACAGATCCATGCTTCTCTTAAGCCGAATAACATCGCCGTCCTGTAATCCGTCACATACAACTACAAAATCCGAATTGGTTTTGCCGGTCCGGATGGTCACAAAATCTCCGTTTATAGAGTATATGCCGGTCTGACCGTCTTTTGTCACCAGGGCGTCAATCGGAATAAAGAGGGTATCCGGAATCTCATTCACAATTATCTGACAGCTGGCGCTCATGCCCGGTTTCAGACGTTCGTCCAGCTCGTTTATCGTCACCTCCACATCGAAGACATTCTTCTTTGACCGGCGATCACGGTGCGCCAGAGCGGAAATGACGGCGAGCTCTCCGGTAAAAGTCGTATCGACAATCGCATCCAGTTTAATATTTACATGCAGCCCGAGGCTCAACTGTGCAATGTCCACTTCATTGACGGTAGTCACCACTTTCATTTTGGATTGATCCGGAATTTCCAGCAAAGGTTGACCACGCCAGGGACTGGAACCGACCTGGACTTTTGACATTTCGCCGCTGCCGCTCCAGATTTCTTTATAAACCACCAGACCACTGGCGGGAGAAGTAAGCGTCAGTCTCTTTAGATCTTCCCGGGCTTTCTGAAGTTTTATCTTCGCTTGCTCAACTTGCAGTTCAGATTGACGTAAAGAAGCGACATTGATCAGTTTCGACGCTTCAATTTTTTCAATCAACTGCCGGTATGCTATTTCAGCTTTTTTCAGAGTGTATTCGATCTCTTTACGTTTATTCTCAGCTTCATAGATGGCGTTTTTCGCCCGTAACCGGGTTTGTTCAAGACTGTACTCTTCGATTTTCAGCTGGCTTTTCATATCAGACATCTGTTTCTTTATATTGGCGAGTTTACTTTCATAGTTTGCCTCGGCTGTTTCCAGGGCGTTCTGAGTCTCCTGTACTCGCTGTGTAAACTCGGCAGCGTCAAACTGGATCAGAAAATCTCCCGGTTTGACAATCTCGCCTTCCGGCACCATTCTTACGATCCGGGCATTGCCCCAGATATTTGATGGCGCTTTAATTATATGCGAATCGATCGCCTTTACTTCTCCCTTTGTGTCGATATCAATCGTGAATATTCCCCTTTTCACCGTGTACTCCGGCGTTTCATCATCCGGAGCGATGAAAGCAGATGCCAGTATGATTATAAGAATAATGGGAAGAATGATGTATAGTCTAAATTTTAGAACGATTGACTTGATAGATTTAACAAACGGTTTTAAAAACATATTGTATTCTCTTATTCTTTTTTGATTGTCTTATTCATAGTCGCTTAATTGATTATTGGCAATGAATCGTTGATTTAAAGTAAAGTTGCCTTTTATATATGCATTTCCATGTGATAGCATTATCAGGTCAACGGGATACATCTTCGAGCGGTTTGATATCAGGTAATATTGGTCATCATCTTCAAATAAACACCAGGAAGGAATCCGGTAGCTGTTTGCGAGCTGTTGAATGAATAGGGTCACAATAGCTGACAGACCGGGTTTAAGCCGGAAGTTTTCCCTGGAATCTATATTAACGTTCATGATATAACATTTTGTATTTGAGATACTATAATCATAATCAACAATTTTTGAGATATAACTGACGTGTCCTTTAAAAACAGTATCCGGATATGCTTCAACAACAATTTCAGCCGCAATACCTTCTGAAACAAAGGCGTGATCCACCTCATTCAGATCAACGATAACCATCATATTGTTCGGATCGGGAATCTTCAGAATGGGAGATTGAGGTCTGACCGTATCGCCCAATTTTATCTTTTCCCCATTTCGTCCACGGCGTCCCTGTTTATAATAGACCACCAATCCATCTTTGGGAGAAGTGATAAACATATCCTGAATAATTTTCCGGTTTAAATCAATTTTTGAACGGGTCTGGTCGATTTTGAGCTTAATTTCGTTTTCCGCATTGCGATTCAGAATATATTGGGCTTGCAGCGCTTCGCTTTGCCGCTCAATATTTTTTCGGGTCTTTTCCAGTTCCAGAGCAGCATCCTTTTGCTCAACGTCAGAATTATATTTTGCCTGTTCCAGGCGATTTAGATTAATCTCTTCCTGAATTTCAAGACTGAGCATACTATTTTTTATTTCCTGAATAGTCAGCATGTTAGATAATTCTTTGCCCTGAAGCTCCTGCTCATAGCTCTCCAATTGCTTGATCGATTCTTCCAGCTGCAGTTCAACCTGTTTCGTATCAAAGATAACAACCGTATCACCCTCTGCAACCATTGCGCCTTCATCCGGAAGATAGACGATCTGGTAGGATAAATCCCATTTCCCCGGCGCGGAAATAACTATAGAATTCACTGATTCAAGTTCACCGGCTTCACGGACAACTACAGCGCTGTCCTTACAGATAGAGTAGGAATCCACCTGAGAATTGTCAAGATTTCTGCAACTAAAGAATAGTACAAACAGGGCTAAACTAAAACCAATAATTCGATTCAACCGTATCATACACCTTTTAAATTTACGCCGGGATCAATTACACGAAATAATGTCTTATTAACTTTCCCCACGCTCCTTTAATAAAATCCACCACATATATGTTTCCATTTCTAATTGTCATTAATCAGTATCTTAAATCTTCAAATAAAAGTAATACTAATAATGCATAAAGTCATGCATTTTTTATACAATCCGAAGCACGAAATATATCCTTTACCAAACAGGTATAAAAAAGGGGGGACAAAAGTCCCCCCTCTCTTAAATGTAACATTATAGAACGTTACTTAACAAACGTCATAGTCTTGGACTTTGTGATATTTTCAGTCCGTAATTGATAAATGTAAATACCCGTAGATACATTGTGCCCGTATTTATTCTTACCGTTCCAGATAGCCGAATGTCTTCCCGGCTGTAATTCATTGTCAACCAGGGAAATTACTTCACGTCCCAGCATATCATAGATAATTAAGCGAACATGCTTTGAAACAGGAATCTCGAATGCAATTGTCGTGGTCGGGTTGAACGGATTCGGGAAGTTCTGATGCAGTTTGTACTTGTCCAGTACTTTTGTGTCAGAATCGACTATACCGCTAACAAGCTGTCCTTCAAAACGTAATACCTTACCTCCATCCGTAAAGAAATATCCAAAATCTTTATTTAGAAAAACAGCGGATGTATAATAATCGTCATCGGTGACTGACGGGGTTACCATCTTTTTCCAGGTTGCGCCCAGATCTGATGTGTAATAGACACCATTATCCGATAGGGCAATGATCACGTCGGTACCCGGAACAGTTACAACACCATTCACCCACAAGGCGGATGCAGTATCGGGCTGGGTTCCCTGATACCAGGTTGCGCCACCGTCATTGGACATGATGACTGCGCCATAACGATCGGCAATCATACCATGATCATCATCCACAAATGTGATCGCACGCGGGTATTTTTGAATAATCGTGTCAGGAATCGCAAAACTCTCCCAGGTCAGACCGGCATCATAGGAACGAAAAACATAACCGGAATCGTATTCCGATGTCAAACCGGCACACCAGATGCTTTCACCGATATTGCATGAGGCAAGTCCCCAGGTATAATAACCATAAGCAGAATTCAGGTAATCGATACCAGTGATTTCTGTCCAGTTAGCGCCTTGATCTTCAGTGCGCACAAAGTGCATATTACCATTAGGTTCCATATCGCCAAATGCAACGGCAACATTGGCATTAAGCACTCTCAAGCCATCAAACCATCCCGGAGCCAAAATTGAAATAGTGTATGAATACACTTCAGTGAATATCTGTCCGCCGTCGGTTGTTCTGTAGATTTTACCTTCAGCAACAGCAACAAGGGCGGTATTTTCATCGAAGGCATCCATCTGAGCAACACGGCCGGGGATTGCAGTGGCATTGTGGGTAAAGGTTTTTCCGCCATCAACCGAACGGAAAATGTAAGTGCCAACCGAGCTTCCTCCATTACCGGCAAACCAGATAACATTTTCATCAAGGATGCGACCGGGTTTGAAACCAAGACCTTCCGGCGTAGCGCCATTTAACAGCACTTCATCGGCAACAACGATATCATCGGGTTCGCCGACATAACCGTTATAGTCAAGAACAATAATGGGGGCAGTTGCAGACATTAAACCACCCATGGGAGTGCTGGAAGTGTATACAACCTCCAATTCGGGATCATCGTCCATGTTGGCAATATTAACAACGCTCCAGACTCCGTCAGAACCATATTTTTCATCGATCACAGCTAATCCGTAATTCATCGGATCGGTAATATCGCCACCTAAATATGAGAATTTAAAAATCCGGGCATTGACATCACCGGCGCGAGAACCAAATACAAAATCCAGGTATCCGTCCTGATCAATGTCTCCAATCGCGCCACCCCAGGCACCACGTGAACCTGAAGACCAATAGGCACTTACATTGAGCAATTCGGTATGCTTCAGAGTATCGCCATCTTCCTGAAGAAGCATGACTGCTTTTTTGCTGTCATCGCCCCAGTCATATACGGCGCAAATAATTTCTTCTACTCCATCCTCATCCAAATCAACGGCCTGTGCAGATTGTACAGATGAGCCGCCGAGCATCGGAGATAAAGAAGTCCAATCCCAGGCTGTTCCGTTCCAGGAAAGTTTGGAAATTTCCAACTCGCAGAAGAAATAAGCATTCGTACCAACTACCGCTACATCCCACTTGTTTGTAATTCCAACATTGGTTGTAGGCAAAGTAAAATCTTTCCCGCTGACTTCAAGTGTCCATGTTTCTGAGCCATCCCCATTATCGGGAATATCGTCAACCGAACAGACACCAAAATAATGCCCGCCTGTAGTCCCGGCGCGTTCTGCAAATACTATCTCGATTGTACCATCGCTATCGATGTCCAGAATTTCCCAGTCCATAGGACGGACATTATCATTGTCCAAAGTCGTTATCGTCCATGTAGAATTGGGATTGTAGCCACCGGAACCATCAGCCACACCAAAAACGTCACCGCCGGCATGTTCATAAACAACAATACGAGATGGATTGGGAACTGCAGTGGTTGCCCAGTTGATAACACCCCAGACCAATTCCATTTTTCCGTCATTATCCAGATCTGCCAGACTCAATGGCGGCCAGGTATTCTGTTTTTCCACAAGTGTACTGGGAACCACAGCACTCCAGACAACATTCCAGTCGGTTCCATCGTATTCCATCTTATAAATACGTGGAATAACTTCTGTCGGCCCATCGCCCCAATTGTCATTTACCAGATAAATTTCAGTCATGCCGTCGCCATCGACATCTACACCGGATATCATATTACCGGTACCACCGTTGTTCAGGTTGGCTTCCGGTACCGGAATTTCCGCGACACGGTCAAATCCGTTAATCGCCATCGCACCGGTCGTCATCAGCAAAAATGCTGCGACCAGGCAAAACAATGTAACATTTCTCTCACTCATACGTCCTCCTTTTTAGAGTTTTAACAAAACATCTTATTAAAAACCAAATCCTATTGAAAATCGGTGAACGGATTTTAATATGCCCATATCCGCATAAGAATAGTCCGTCCGAAGATTTAAACTACCGCCCATTTTCAGATTAATGCCGGCTCCTAAAGACAGACCGCCTTCATCTGTGTTAAACTGGTAGCCACTTCGTAAGTAAAACATTCTGTTCATCGAATATTCAAAACCCAGATTATACTGTTCCAGATTATTATTCGGATGAACCATATCAAAAGCAGAAATTAATCGATGTACGCCTGTATTAATCAAATCCATACTGACACCGAACCTAAAGTTGACGGGTAACGAGTATTTTTCAAAAGATTTCGGTTCGGGATCCGGCTGAGCATTGTATGACAGGGGATCACTGTAATCAATATAGTCGCCGCTGAATTTTACTTCAGGTCCGAAATGTAAAATGGACATTGCAATGTTCATCCCGTGGAAGCCCGTACGATAAAGCGTCCCCATATCAACAGCCCAGGTCGAATAAGAATAATCCCAATATCCCTCATGAACCATTTTCGTCGTAACTCCGAACGATACTTTGTCGGTTAAATAGCGTGAGTATGTTAAGCCCAGGCTATAGTTGGAAATATTAAAATATTCTCCCGTTCCATCGGGGAAATCAATCGTTGTAATTTCCATATCATCGGTAATCAGATAAACTGTACTGACAGCGAAAGTTCCGATATTGCCTAATTTCATTGCGACCGAAAGCCCGCCAATAGAAATACCTGCCGGCCAGGTATTATAAGCGGAAAAAAGACTGCGACTATCGACGTCAGCGAGTCCGGCCGGATTCCAGAAAACCGAACCGGCATCATCAGTAATAGCCGTAATCGCTTCTCCCATTCCGGTAGCACGGGCACCAAGTCCGATTTCGAGAAACTGGGCGACTGCCGTACCGACCGGGGCAAATTCTTCTGCTCTTGTATCGACAGAAAACATTATACTTATGATAAAAAAGACAATACAGATTTTCTTAATCATCTTAATATTCCTTTTATCTTACAATTACAAATTTTCCAATTTTTTCACCCAGCGTCGGTGATTCGACAACAAACATATATATACCTGGAGCCGCTTCCTGGTTGTTGCGGGTCATTAAATCCCACTCGGCAACACTAGGACTGGCAATATTAAATTCTTCGCCCACAACAACTGATATATTGGCTTTAACTTCAGCCACAAAGTCACCATCCAATGTAAATATCTTAACTGTTGCGTCAGAAGGCAAATAGGTAAACTGTATGCGGTGTTCCCAGGCAAAATTATCACTGGGTGCCGGATTGTTCCACCTGGCACTGCCGATATAGGGATTCGGAACAACCTTAACGCGATCCAGCGTTTCGGTTGCAACCGGATTTGCCGGAGAAATCACCTTATAACTGTCTTCAGCTAGCATCTGACTATAAGCCTGTCCAAGCGGAATAGGATCGTTAATTTCTTCAGTAAATGCCTGGACCGTATAATGATAAATTAAACCGTTTGTCACCAGAGTATCTATAATCTCATATGTACCGGATGTAGCTCCAACTGGTGGAGGCCAGGATGTACTGCCAACAGTATCATAATAGGTGGTCATGGTTTGCCAGGCGATACTGCCATCGGACCTTTTTGAACCTTTTGAAACCTTATAAAATTGGAAATAATCATGATTTTCTGCCAGCTTGTCCCATGTCAGCGTAAGACCTTTTGTAGAACCCTCTACCACGTATTCATCTACTTCAAGTTTCGGCGCGGTTGGGGACTCAACTGCTAATACATAATCATTATCGACAATAAACTGGGCGACTTTCATGATCTCAACCAGCTTCTTCAAGCTATAAATACCCCCGCTGTCCGGATCGCTGCCAACCCCTAGCGCCATGGTAACAATAACAGAATCACCTGTGGATAATGTGTCAATGGGACCATAGGTAAAAATTCCGCGGTAGTCGAATGCCGGAAATGGGTCATCTGTCCCTTTGTATCTGGTAATATCTTCGAAAAATGGTTGACCGATCATCCTGTCCCAGGCCTCCTGGTCTGTCGCCGGATCTTCGTAAATATGACAAACATGGAAGGAGCTGGGTTTCATCTCCGGTTCGGTTTTTAGTATTTTTATCCCTAAAAATCCCGGTGATTGAAGAATTCCATCAACTCCCGGGTTTCCCATGTCATCATCTATCACAACGTCTTCATAAGTATACTCTGAAGGATAATAGGGATTGTCATAATCAAACATGAACACCATGCTGCTGTCAGCATCTTCCGCGGTCAGACCATGGTCGTAGCCTGCCATTTGAGGAGTTCTTTCGAGCCAGTCCCACTGTGAATTACACATGACCCAATCGTCTTGATTGGAATACTTGTCCTCGGCGCCCCAGGTTGGCAGTTTGGACACATCGCCATCCAGTCTTACACCAAAGTAAAAATCCTGAATGTCACGAGGTGTATCGGGCAACTGGTCGCCATCACTATCAATTCCAACATTTTTAATCGTATATTCATAAATGATGAAATCCCCGGCGTAACTGGCGCTCCAAGCATAGGTTCTTTCGGTAACTTCCACGCCTAATGGCACGTGCGCCGAAGCTCCCGGCGCCGAGACATCATAATAACGAGTATAGGTCTCTTGGTCTGCGCGAACACTGTTTACGGTATCCAGATAGACAGAGTCCAGCGGTGCAAATTCTGTATCTTCCCCTGTTGAGGAATGAAATACACCGTTAGTAAAACCGTGTAGCCAAAGTGTACCGCGATATAGATAGGAATTTCCGGAACCTCCGGGATAATCGCAGGATGGAGTCCGGTTTTCGTAAGCATCGTCACCCATATAGCTGAAATTTGTCACTCGTGTCCAAAGATTCCCGATTTTATGAAATTTCCAGTCGTTCGCTACAATTGGAGATTCCTGAACGATAGAAGGTTTTTGCAGCGAACGTGGTTGACGAGTTGCATCCGCCGCAAATAAAAACAGACTCCCTGTAATTATTAAAATCAGAATTATTGCTGATGTTTTATAAGGATTAATCTTCATTAATATCCTCCGAAAAATTTACTGCGTTAAAATTGTATTGATATTCCAAAACGAAACTGGCGTTCATAATTATATACCTGTGGATTGCGAATATAATCTCCGGTAACACCATCGAGTCGAACAACCGCCGCATCGTCTTTTGATTCACCGGTCTGATAATAATAAGAGCTGCCAAGCCATTCCACATTTTGAGTATTGAACAAATTAAAAATGTCCATATATACTGCTAGAGTCGTACGTGAAACTTCAATTTGTTTACTAATCCGAAGATCAGTATTTGTTGTTGTCGGCATACGCATATCGTTCACTTTACCCGTTCCGTATGAAGAGTAGGGCAGACCGCTGCCGTAATCAT
>JADHWC010000037.1 GCA_016783665.1 Fidelibacterota bacterium
TGAAAAAAGAAGAAAATCATGTTATTACTCCTAAAGAAATCAACACAATTAATACACTAATTGCAACAGCAGCAGAATTTATTTTTATATCTCATATAGACACAAAGGATCTCCGAAAACTTTGTGATAATACATCTGTGACCGTAGATCATCCAAAAGTCAACAAAAACAGATTACTAGAAAAATTAAAGCATATGACAAAAAGAAAATAAATATAGCAATTTTTAGCATTATTTGTTTCTTTCTCGAGATAAATTCATTTTCCTCATAATCCGTCGGTTCGGGGTTCCCAGCCCGCTCCCGATTCCGACTTTGTCGGAAGAGGGCTGGCGGGGAATCCCTGGGGGCCCACCGACCTAAATCCCCGTAATATAAGGCTGTTACGGGGTTTTCTTTTAATTTGTTAATATCAAACGAGTCCCTTAATAAATTTCCGCATTTCTACAACCATCGCCGCACTATGAGTATTACTGTTGGTTTTCAGGTCAATGTTCGTGCTGTTTGACATTAAAGCGCTAATGCGCCGGATGTTTTGCAGGTCGTGAATTTCGTCTTTTGAGGCGCTGATCAGCAATGCAGAAATTTTTATATCCGGCAGGCGATCCCAGATAGCATAACGGACAAAAGCGAGAGCGGCTTTCTTTAGCTTCCAGGGATCAGCGGTATCAAGGTTAAGGCAATATTTCACGTACTGAGCCTGATCACTCTGAACATCCAATCGAAAATTACACAGATACCATTTGATAATCGGTTTAAAAACCAGATAAAGGCGTGGCGGAAATAAACGCACCACACAACGCCAGAATTTCGGTATATAAAAAACGGCATTAACCCCGATCAGCACCAGGCAAAGCGGCTGACAGGTCAGAAATCGGCAGCTGTCAACAATTGTTGTAGCCCCCAGTGAACTACCACAAAGGATATAGTCCCTGTCTTTCAGCTTAAATATGTCAACCAGTGATGAAATATCGCGGGCGAAATCTTCAACCCGATAATGAACTTTACCGCTGATGGTCGATGAAATTTTCTCGCGGGTTTCAACGTAATGAATTGTAAAGTCTCGGCTCATTTCGATCAGTACTTCTTTCCAGCCGGACATCAGTGAAATCCAACCCGGCACAAAAATAACCACAGGATTTTCCGTCGCTTTCCGGGGTGAAAAAGATATTACCTTCAGAGTGACGTTTTTATTGACGGGAACGTTCCGTACCTGGCAGGTAGTTTCGGGAGCGCTGAATTCAGAAAAATCTTCCATTATTAATTAACGGCTATTTTTTTTGACTATTCATCTTTGCAAACCATTTGCGGTTCTGCTTATACAATTTTTTAAAAGCATTAAAATGTTTATCATAAAGTTGCCGGTTAGCCGAATTGGGATAATAAGTGTTTTTAATTTTTATATATTGCCCAATTTCTTCGAAAGTCTTGATATATCCGAGAGAAATACTGGCAAGCAATGCAACACCTTTGCCTGCCGCCATTTGCGGATCGGCAACCTGATGGATAGTCCGGTTAGTGATATCGGCAATTATCTGGCACCAGACGTCGCTCATTGCGCCACCACCTACGAAATTCAGTTCTTCGACCTGTCCAAAGAGTTTCTCCATGGTCTCAAGAGCCCAGCGAATATTCATAGCAATACCTTCAAAAACGGCACGAATTATATGATCGCGCGTATGATTTAAACCAATATTATAAAGACCACCCCTGAGAGTGTCATCGTTTAGTGGACAACGTTCCCCGTAAAGCCAGGGGGTAAAGATTAATCCGTCAGCGCCGGGTTCAACTCGCTGGACCAATTTATCCAGAATTTGATATATTTTATCGACCTGATGTTCCTGTTTTAAATTTTCAGCATGATAAATGACCTTATTTTTTACCCACTCAAGACAGATTCCCATTGTATCCTGAGTGCCGATACCAAGATAATATTTTTCCGGGTAGGCGCTTCCAATACAACCGGCGTAATGTGCAAGATCGATTTTTCGTTTCGTGAAATGACCGGCGACGCCTCCACTGGTGCCAATGCGGATATGCATCTTGCCGTTTTCAACTGCTCCGGAACCGAGCGCTGCAGCAGAAATATCACCTGCGCCATTGATAACCGGCGTACCGGGCAGGAGACCAGTGGCAATTGCAGCTTCTTTGGTTATTGAACCGGCGACCTCTCTGCTTGCCTTCACTTCGGGCAGCTTATCCATTTCGATGCCAGCCATTTTACAGAGTTTGGGGTGCCACTGATTGCGATTATTTCGAGTGTCGAGCAACCACCAGACAACGGCTAAATCAGTTGATTTAATATAATTGCCGGTCATCTTGAAAATGATAAAATCTTTCGGATCGAGATATTTGTGTGTTCTCGCGATTACATCCGGTTCGTGTTTGTTAAGCCAGAGAATTTTACCGATAATGTCCTTGCCAGCCAGACCGGGGGCGCCACCGGTAATATACAGGAATCTGATTAGACGGAAAATATTATAACCTTGAAATCGTGGCCAGGTCCAGATGTTCTCCCGCATAATATCGCCCGCGCGGCTGTCAACCCAGGAAATTGCCCGGCGGAGCGGTTTGCCTTCTTTGGAAACCAGCACCAGACCCTGCATCTGCGATGAAAATGTAACTCCGACAATATCTTCCGGTTTGACGCCGGTTTTTTGGATTACGTTTTTCGATGTTTCGCAGATAGCATCCCACCAATCGTATGGCTCCTGTTCAGCGAAACCGGGTTTTGGCACGTAGAGCGGATATTCCTTTTTAGTGGAATCGATAATATCGCCAAAAACAGTCACCAGCATGGCTTTATTGGAGCTAGTTCCCATGTCGTGTGCTAAGATATATTTTTTTCCCATAAGTCTCCCCCAAATTTATATTGATACTGTATTAATTCAATTTTATTACTTTTATTAAAATAGTACAACAATTTTTATTAAGGTTCGCTATACAATTTATTTCGATCAATCTTACCAGAATGTAAAACAAAATTTCGGATGAGCACCGGATACGGATTTAATTTTCACGGCGGGATAACAGAGTACTCATAATCCGTTGGTTCTGAGGTTCCCAGCCCGCTCCCGACCAGCGAGATGGTTGGCGGGGAATTTTTAATGTATAGATTTTTTATGTCAACACGAATGTTGATAATATTTCATTGCGACTTATCGTTTCCAATTGAACCAAACCAGGTACAATCCCCCAATAAGAATAAAAATATCCTCGATAACCCGCTTCCAGCTGACTAACGATCCTTCTGCATCCAGAGAAAAACAGCCACATTCAATATTTAACCCGCGAAAAATAGCGCTGATAATCAAGAATGTAAAGACAAACGTAATGCTGCTTAACATGAATGCAGACGCATCAATCCATATCCCTATTAACAGCATAATCCCGATAAATACTTCAATCCAGGGCACGAGTATTGCGCATATATTTACAAGTTCCACTGGTAATACTCTATAATTGTAAATAATCTCGGCAAATTTGGAGGGATAAATTATTTTATCAAGAGAAGCGTACAGAAATAAAAAGCCTAATATTAATCGGATGATTATAGCAATCGTCGATTTTACGGTTGTCTTTTTCATGGCTGGTCTCCTTCACTGATCGGATAACCGCTCTCTTGCCATTCTAACCAGCCCTCAATGAAAAAATAAACATTGGTAAAACCCAATTCTTCCAAATAGACAGCCATGTCAATACTTTGCGAACACTCTTCCCCGTCGCAATATGTGATGATTCCCTGATCTTTTGATAACTCTGATAGAATTTCCGACTTGAAATCAAACGACTCCAGCGGAATGGATATGGCTCTTGGAATATGTCCTTCAGTATAATCTTCATGATTTCTGGTATCGATAAAAATAGCTGAACTGTTTTCATAGTGAAACAATACGTTTTTAAGTTGAATTTCTTCCGGAACATGGACTTGTCCTGTACTACTTTTATCTTTACGAAAGCTGCGTGTTTGAAACAGTGGAATTTTGTGAGTCTTATCCCCAATCGAAATTTTACGGTATGAAGTTATTAAAGGCAGTCCTTTAGGAGAAATCAGATTGAACAATAATGAACAACAAAGGGCGATCATGAATATACAGACGGATCGGTAAAATATTCTAAAAATTGGATTTGTTGGATTCATTTGTGATTCCCGCTTTTAATTAAAATTTTAGTTCCGCTAAAGTATTTGATTTTCCACATAAAGAATATAAATTTCTATTGATAAAATCAATCTGTTTTTACTATGAAGAAAATTAAATTTGCTCCACTTTTCCTTATCCTGTCATTGATTCAGCTCAATAATTTTCTATTTGCCGCAATTGTCGATACACCGGAAGCTAGCTTAAGTCCGGCACAACGCGAGTGGCTCATTGATAATCAAGCCCATGCAAAGAAACACTATATTTCGGAAATTGCCAAAGCAACAGATAAAGAAGTCCCGGCATATAATGCTGCTTTTATCTCCTATACAGAAAAAGATTTTCAGGAAACGGATAAATATTTAAATCTTGCCCTCAATTCCAATCCTAAATACGGACCGGCGCTTCTCCTGAAAGCAAGGATTGAATATGATCGTCATAACTTAACAAATTGCTTTAAGCATCTCAAGAAAGCCATTAAATATCACCCTTTTGCGGAAATACCCAATTACTATTTCGGAAAATATCTTTATGAAAGAAATAAATACAATGATGCGATTGATTATCTTATAGATGCAATCTCCGACAATAAACTTTATACGTTTTCATACCCAATTTTGGGAGATATCTATCTCCGGCATGGAGAATTTGATGACGCAATAAAGATATTGGAAAAAGGTTTAAAATATTCCTATGACGCCGAAATCCTTTATCAACTGGCGCGCGCCTATAAAATTTCAGGACAAAAAAATAGAGCTATTAAGTATTTTGGACTTTTTTCCTATTTATATCCTCAGCATCCTGACATCGGAAAAGTAACGGATTATCTCGCTGAAAACAGTGTAAAGAATATTTTTACTAACGGTTTTGAACCTATTCCTGAACGTGGTGAATCATCACGATTCTTCCCGGTAGGTGAAGATGTCCTTTACAGTGTCCACTGGGGTATAATCCGGGTCGGGGAACTGAATACTGAAATAATTGACACTTTGATTTATAAAGGGCATGATGCATATAAAGTTCGATTCAGTCTCGATTCAAACCCGGCGCTTGAATTTATCGCATCATTGCACAGCGATTATATTACGATCATCGATCAACGCACTAAACAGACTTATCGTCATTATCTCCATATTCGTGAAAATAATATTATCAGCGAAAAAGTATATGACTATGACCGCATCAACGGTATATTTAAATGCCGGATAATTCATGAGGACGGACATATCGATTATCTTGAAAAATATCTCCCCAAGAATACAATTGACGGCACATCAATTCTGTTTTATTCCCGTCAGGTTGTTCAAGAACGGCGGACAGAATTCATTCTTACAACAATCGATGAAACATTTGTCATTACGGAAATCGGTTTTAATGATGTCAAAGAACCAATAATGGTTCGGGACAAAGAAGAATTGGCTTACAGGATCAGTGGAGAAAATCGTTATAAAGGGATCGTTGGGTTCACCGGCAATTTCCGGGGTTGGTTTCGTGATGATCCGAGCTACCTCCCTGTAGGTTCGGATTTTGAAATCTGGGTAGGCAGGATCAGCATAAAAATGGCAATGGAAGAAGAACAACGACTGCATAAATATGCCAGATAACAACTTTTTTAAATTAATGTATGTTCAAACAATGAAAAAACATTTTCTATTCAGTTTAATTTTTCTATTTATTCTTTCCTCATGCAGTTTGAACCGGCTGATAATCAATTCAGCCAGTGGCTTTATGGAAGATGGTATTCAGGTAATTTACCAGGAAGACGATCTAAAAATCGCCGAGCAATTTCTGGCAAACAATTTAAAGATGATCGAACTGCTGTTAGGCAAAGATCCTGAAAACCGCAGATTGAATTTGATTGCTGCACAGGGATTTGGCGCATTTGCCATGGCATTTGTGGAAGATGAAGATCCGGATAGAGCGGCTCGATTGTATCAGCGTGGATTAGCTTACGCATTTCGATCTCTGCCAAAGAGGAAACGCTTTGGATCAACGATCAAGCCATCGGAATTGGAAGCATTGTTAAAAACATATTCAAAGAAAGATGTCCCGGCGCTTTTCTGGTTGGGATACAATTGGGGTTCTTATGTATTACAGCATCTTGATGATCCGCACACACTGGTTAATCTGTCCAAAGTCGAGATGATTATGCATCGCGTTCTCGAGCTTGACGAAACCTATAATTTTGCAGGAGTTCATCTGTTTTATGGCAGTTTCTACGCTGCCCGACCTCCCATTCTTGGAGGTAACCCGGAAAAAGGTCGCGAACATTTTGAAAGAAACCTCGAATTAACCAATAATTCATTTTACATGACGATCTATTTCCTGGCGCGCTATTATGCCGTTCAAGTACAGAATCGGGAGATGTTCGATTCTTTACTCAATGATATCGTCGAACTGGACCTGGATAAATATCCCGACATTCGATTAATGAATGCGCTGGCAAAGCAGAAAGCCCGTAAACTGCTTGAAAACCAGGATCTTTACTGGTAAATAATAATGAGGAGAGAGTTAAAGTTTTTGATTTATGATATGTAATTAGCGATAGTAGATTTTTGATTTAATATTTGGAGGATATTGTGAATCCTAAAGAATTATCTGATCGATTCTTAAATTTTGCATCATCAGCACTACAGTTAGAAAGTGGATTGAATAAATCGTATGCTTCAAAGTATATTTCTAATCAGTTGGTAAGATCGGCAACTTCGTGCGGTGCCAATTATGAAGAAGCGCGATCAGCTGAGAGTAAAGCGGATTTTATTCACAAACTCCAAATTTCATTAAAGGAATTAAGAGAGTCTTCGTTTTGGTTAAGGTTATTATTAAAGACCGATTATGTTAACAATGAAAAACTGAATCCTACCTTAAATGAAACAAATGAACTAATTAGTATACTGGTTAAATCCATTAAAACCTTAAAGAAAAAATGAAATCGATTGTTATCTACAGCTGTTTATTATCTTCAATCTGCAATCAAATATCTGCTTTCGCAAATCTGAAATTTAAATTTATTAGTAGGTGTTATGTATAAACTAATGCGGTTTTATTTATGTTTCTTGTTAGTTCTATCACCCCTTTTCGGACAAAAGACCTATACCATTAAAATGGCGACAGTGGCGCCCGAAGGTTCAAGTTGGATGAAAGAAATGCGCATTTTTCAAAAGGAGATCAACGAACTCACCAACGATCAAATTTCCTTTAAAGTTTATACCAATGCCGTCCAGGGCGGTGAAAAAGACGTCCTCAGAAAAATGAAACTCGGTCAATTGGATAGCGGTACCTTTACAGGAGTTGGACTTGGTAACATCGTTCCTGAAGTTCGGATTTTGGATCTGCCTTTTCTTTTCAGAAACAGTGCAGAAGTTGATTACGTCTATTCGAATCTCTTTGATGAATTCCAGAAGCGTTTTATTGAAAAAGGCTTTTTTCTGGTAGGCTGGGCGGAAATTGGATTTATTTACCTATATACTAACGCACCGGTAAGCTGCATCGCCGATTTTAAAGATGTTAAGATGTGGTTATGGAAGGGTGATCCACTGGCTAAAGCTGCCTTTGATGCAATGAATATTTCATCTATACCATTGGATATAACCGATGTTCATACTTCCCTTCAAACCGGTTTGATCGACGGCGTATATATTTCTCCTTATGGTGTATTAGCTTTACAGTGGTTTACTAAAACCAGCTACATTCTTGATTATCCTTTGACGAATTCCGTCGGCGCCGTATTAATGACTACGAGGAAGCTTAACTCTATTCCTGAAGACATTCGTCGTATATTGATTGAAAAGACCAAAGAAAATATGCGGGATATTGTTATAGCAAGCCGAAAAGAGAACCTTGAATCCTTAAAAGTTCTCCAGGAAGCCGGGTTGGAATTGGTGCCCGTTAAAGATCAGGCAGCTTTAGATGAAATCAATAATACAGGGAAAATTGTGCGTGAAAAATTAGTTGGAAGGCTCTATTCACAAGAACTATTGGATAAAGTTTTGGCGCTGTTGGAAGAATACCGATCAAATCATGGTTCATAAACTTCGTATAATAATTGAAAAATTCGCCGGTGGCTTAGCCGTATTTTTAATGCTGGCGCTGGTTATTTTGTCATTTACACAGGTAGTCCTGCGGAACTTCTTCTCAATCGGTTTTAGTGCTGTGGAAGAATTGATGCGAAACGGCGTTCTCTGGATTGCATTTGTTGGCGCAACGCTTACGACATTGCGGGGAAAACATATTTCAATCGATATCTTACCCCGCATATTAAAAAATAAAAATAAGCACATTCTTGAATGGTTTCTCACAATCATTGCTTCAATTATCTGCCTGATTATGATGTGGTACGGTACCAAATTTATTATACTTGAAATTGAAATGGATTCGGTCATTGCCGGAATTTGCCCCGCATGGATTATTGAAATTATAATTCCCTTTGGTTTTTTATTGCTCGCTTTGTCATTTCCACTTCGATTGCTGGACACTAAACATGACGGAGCGGATTGATGGCGTTGGGAATCACAGGCTTAGCTATTTTATTGATAATACTTGGGCTCCCCCTCTTTGTAGCTATAAGCATAACTGCGGCTATGCAATTTTCAAACCTCGACATTGATCCTACTGTTGTTATTGTTGAATTATACAGAGTTGCATCTGCTCCAACGCTTCTTGCAATTCCCCTATTTACCCTGGCTGGATATGTTTTAGCTGAGAGTAAAGCTCCAAAACGGTTACTAAACCTGGCTGATGCACTGTTAGGCTGGTTGCCGGGAGGTATTGCCATTGTATCATTTTCAACCTGTGCTCTATTTACCTGTTTTACGGGAGCCTCAGGAATTACGATAATAGCGCTCGGTGGGTTGATTTATCCCATTTTACGAAAAAATAACTATACTGAGAAGTTTTCTCACGGCTTAATTACATCATCGGGAAGTTTAGGACTTCTATTTCCGCCCAGTTTGCCTTTAATTCTTTATGGCATAATTGCGTCAGTGTCTATAGATAAATTATTTTTAGCCGGAATATTGCCCGGGATATTAATAATCGTTCTATTATCAATTTATTCTATCCAGCAGGATATCACCCATGTTGCGCAAAGAACAAAATTCTCACTCAAACGATTAATGGCGGCAATTAATGAATCGAAATGGGAATTACCAATTCCAATTGTAGTCATAGGCGGAATTTACGGCGGATTCATTACCGCGGTCGAAGCATCATCAATCACCGCCTTTTATGTTTTAATAGCAGAGTCCGTTATCAATAAAGATATCAATCTTCGAAAAGACCTGATCCCCATTGTGCGTGATAGTGTCCAGCTGGTTGGAGGAATCCTGATTATTCTCTGTTGTTCAATGGGACTCACCGCATACTTCATTGATGCGCAGATTCCCCAGACAGCTCTGATATGGATCAAAGGCATCGTCAGTTCCAAAATTGCTTTTTTGCTTTTATTAAATATTTTTTTGCTGATTACCGGGGCTGTTCTGGATATTTTCTCGGCAATTATTATCGTGGTCCCACTAATTGTACCGATTGCAACAAGTTATGGAATTAACCCCATTCATCTTGGGATTATTTTTCTGACAAACCTTGAAATCGGTTATATTACTCCGCCAATCGGCTTGAATTTGTTCATTTCCAGTTTCAGGTTCAAGAAGCCTATTTTATATTTTTACAAGGTAAGTCTGCCCTTTTTAGCGATTATGTTAATCGCATTGGTAATAATCACCTATTTCCCATCTCTGAGTCTATTTCTAATAAATATTCTGCAATAAAAAACCTCCGGGTATCTCACCGGAAGTTATGCTCGATAATCTATAATCCACCTACTTTAGACCTGCAAGAAAATCCACTATTTGACTGGCGGTTTTACTGATCTCTTCAGTTTCTTTTTGTAAATCCACTACAAATGAATTTGATTCATATGATCCCCGGACTGCCTCGAAATCAGCTTTAACGACTTCATCATCTCCATCAATTCCATAGCCTATCCGACTTATCTGGTTAAATTCTTTTGAGGCGTCCTTTAAAATCATATTATTGAATTTTACACTGCTCGCTTCCCAGTCTTTGATGATTTGTGTTAAACTGTCCCGTGTCAAATCGGCAACGTTTAAATTAAAACGCTTTTCGATTAAGGCGCAACACCAGCGCCAATTTTGCCCGGTATATTTTTCGTATAAATTATTTAATAATACATGCAATTCATCAACACTTTGTACATCATCTTCCCGCACTTGCTTCAGCAGGGATTTTAAATCTGTTTCGGTAACTATCATTCCGGATATATCTGACCAATCATCATTACATGTACTATTCATTGAAAAAAGTTGCTTCTTCAAGTCAGAATATGATAAGACTTTATTGTTTCCAATTTCGATATGTTTTACAAGCTCATCGCCAATATATATTTTTACTGCCATTTCATAATTTTCAATACCACTCTGAATCTTAGAGCGTTTAATATAAATGCCACTGTATTGAACAAAATCCTGGTTTTCAGATGATTGTTTATAAAGGTCTTTAAGAATTTCAATCCCATTGATTACTTTATTAATCGTATAGGGGCTAAATAAATCAAAATTTATTAAATCTAATTTGTTTTGTTCGTTTCTGTGATCGCGGCTTAGCCATTTAACACTATCTCGAAGAGTACCCACTGTATATAAATTCCGGGAAGGCATCAACAGGCTTTTTCCGCCTGATTCCAGAATATATGAAAAAGGCAGATCTGTTGTGTTAAAGTTAACGTAATGTTTACCAATCACTGTAGTGAAACATCCGACTCTGCATGGCCACATTATGTATGATAATGAACCTGTTTTGGAACCACGTTCCAGGATTCCCTGATGCAGTGGACCAAGTTTGTACATATGATTACTCTGGTTACTCCCACTACCGGCATTGAAAAATGAAACCATTGCGGCGATCAACAATGTGGATTTATGGTGGGTTACCGTATAAGGTCCGGCAAAAACACTACACGCTTCCCCGTGAAATCCTTCAGAGTTCGCAAAAAATGCGGAATTTTCAACAGAATATTGTTTTCCGATCTTGACTCCCTGTCCGATGAAACATCGGTCGATAAGCGCCGAGCCATCTATTTTGGAACCGGATTGGATGATAAATTCATGTGCAATCACACTATCGCCAATATATACCGGCGCTTCTTTTGTGCTTGCAATAGATCCTTCTTCCAGGCGGGTGACATTTTGCACAACCGTACTTTCACCGAAATACACATTTTTGATGAAATCGGTATTCTGAATCACCGATCCTGTCTTTATACTACCCTGATTGGATTTCTTTGATTCAGCGTACCGGGATATCAGATTCGATAATTTTTTAATCAGATCATTATCATGTCGGTAATTCACAATTACATAGGCGATCTGAGCGGACAATTTATCAAAAATCGGTAATGAGCGGCCGCCACCCTCATTCAATATGCTGATCTTTACACCGTTTCCAAATGTTGTTTCTCCCTCGGTGATTACAACAGCGCAATTTTCGATAATCACATTCTCATCCAGCTTGTATCGGACTAAATTCGCGACATTATTAACGATACAATTATCGCCGATTTGACAATCTTGCAGGTAACTATTATATATACCACTATGTTTTTCGATACCATTCGGCAAAATTACATTTTTTAAATTTTCACCTAACAGAATATTGCCCTTAAAAATCACGTTGCAGATATATTCCGGATTAAAACCATCTTTAACAAAAACGGTCTCCCAATTTTCCGCTGTGCAACCCTGCGTCTTAAGCAGATCGATTTCTTTTACGTTTACTTTCCTGAAACTCATGTTAATTGCCCTTATTTAAGTTCCGGTAATTTACTGAGGGCTTTATGTTCGATATCTTTAAAATATTTAACGGTGCCAACTTTCATTTCCATGGTTGCTTCTTCATCACAGACGATTATACCACGTTCGTGTAGTTGTAACATCGATACCGTCCACATATGATTCACACCTTCTTCCACTATTTTCTGGAGCGCTCTGGCTTTCTTATATCCATTGATGATGATCACAACTTTTTTTGCATCCATTACAGTTGCAACACCAACAGTTAAAGCAGTTTTCGGGACTTTATTAACATCATTATCAAAAAATCTGGAATTCGCAATGACGGTATCATATGTCAATGTTTTAATTCGTGTTCTGGACGCGAGTGAGGAACCGGGTTCGTTAAACGCAATATGCCCATCTTGTCCGATTCCGCCCAAAAAGAGGTCAATGCCGCCGGCTTTTTTTATTCTTTCCTCATACTCATGACACTCTTTTTCAAGATCCGAGGCATTTCCGTTAAGGATATTCACGTTTTCTTTTGGAATGTCTATATGGCTGAACAAATTGTGCCACATAAAGAAATGATAACTTTCCGGATGATCTTCAGGGAGTCCGACATATTCGTCCATGTTAAACGTAAGCACATTTTTAAATGAGACTTTACCTTCTTTATACAATTTGACTATTTCCCGATATGTACCGATCGGAGATGAGCCGGTGGGCAATCCCAGAACATATGGTTTATCGGGTGTGGGATTTACTTTATTGATTTTTCCGGCAATACAATATGCAACCCATTTACTTAATTTTTCATAGTCTTCATGAATTAAAATTCGCATTTATATTCCTTTCTTTTATGATTTGCCCATAGAGATCATGATTTTAAAATAAAATTCATACATCCTGTATCTCGCTGATTATCAGTCGGTTAGCATAATATCATAAAGTTATTCTCTACCCCATTTTGTATCTGATACAAGAATCCTAATTACGATAAAAATGGTGATAATTACATTAGTTTATAAAACAGCAACGAATCGTTTCAAATATCTATCAAAAAAATGACAATGCTTTTAAACCTATGTAATCCATAATTAACATTAGGTCAAGTATAAATAATTATTAAGCAAGTTTCAAGTAAATAGTATGGCTTATTTGTAAGAAGGGATAACTAATTAGAGTCTGTCCACAAACCCGTTTCGACCAACTTCAAAGAGACAAAATTCCTTGTAACGATAATCTATCATTATTCAACAAATGTCTGATTTATTAGAGATTTAGAGACTAAACGGGTTTTGTGGACATTTCTATCAAAGACTTAGAATTGACTTAATAGACAGACACTAATTGAAAAATGGTGTGAGCTTATTATTTGGAGGTATTTTTATGCCGCTACTTCAGGTTTTGTAACACCCAATACTTCACGAATGGCATTTTCCAGATTATCTTTCGGAAGCGCCCCAGCCGCCATTTGCGGTTTTCCATCTTTGGGAACAAATAATATCGACGGAATACTCCGGATTCCAAAAACCGACGCCAATTCCTGTTCCTTTTCAGTATTTATTTTATATACGTTAATTATGTCGGCATATTCTTCGGAGATTTCTTCCAAAATCGGCGCAACCATACGACATGGCGCACACCAGTCGGCGTAGAAATCAATTATACAAGGTAAATCACCTTCATATTTCCACTCTTCATTTTTTTCAAAGTTAAAAACTTTCTCGATAAAATCATTCTTTGTAAGATGTTCAGTCATTTTTAAAAACCCTTTCTTTAACAATGTTCAATCGGTCAGATACTTTTTTAATTTATTGGTTACAAAATGATTCAATAATCTTGATTATTTTTCAAACTATGTATTTCCGGCTCAATACATCAATTTTCATAAAACAAGCCGTTCATGTGGAACCTCACTTGCGAATTGTCCTACATTTATCTTGTATGCTACTGATAATCGCTGAATTTTGATTATCTTTGAAATATATATTTAACTCCCGCGATACTATACATTATCTTGCAATTACTTGCATATATATGAAATATGTGTTAATATTACCCGTATATTGAAAATGGATGTAAAATAAAGGATAATATAATGGATGATATCATGACACTCAACGAGGTAGCGAGTTATTTAAGAGTTTCAGAAAGAACGGTATACGAATGGGCAAGTAAAGGAGAACTGCCCTGTGGAAAGCTCGGTACATCATGGCGCTTCAAGCGATCCAACATTGAAGAATGGGTCAGTCATAAATTGTCCCCCAGAATACAAGCCCCAACTCTCACCTCCCCTTCTCTTTCAGCAATTCTCAAACCGGAACGGGTGGTACAACTCCATTGCACAACCAAAGAAGCGGTATTAAATCAACTTATCGATCTTTTCGCTGATATTCCGGAATTAGCCGACGCTGTATTTAAACGCGAACAACTGATGAGTACGGGCATTGGATTATCTATTGCCGTTCCCCATGTTCGATTGAATTCCGTTAATGAGTTACATATGGCATTTGGAGTAAATAAAACCGGCATTAACGATTATGAATCCCTTGATAATATTCCGGTACGAATTATTGTCTTGATAGTAGCCGGACGAGATCAGCATACCCATTATCTCCAGACCTTATCTCGTGTTTCACATCTATTGAAAAATTCTCTGATCCGGGAACAGCTATTTGAAGCAAAAAGCAGTGAAGAAATATATAAGATAGTTATCGAAGGAGATAATCGCTTATGAATTTGAGTCCCGGGATATTACTTATTTTTGGTATTGGAGTTTTCGGTGGTATTCTAAGTGCTATAGTTGTGAAAAGACTCAGTATTCCTCAGGTGCTTGGATATATTCTCATGGGCGTTTTAATTGGAAACAGTGGATTACGGTTGGTATCTCAAGCAGATATCGACATGTTAAAGCCCTTTAATTTCTTTGCGCTTGGCATTATCGGGTTCCTGGTTGGCAGTGAAATACGTTTCAGTACACTAAAAAAATACGGTCGGCAATTTTCAGCAATACTTTTTGCCGAGGGCATTCTGGCTTTTCTCTTCGTTGGAATACCTGTTACACTCATTATGATCACGGTAACCCATTCAATACCCGTTTCCATTGCGACAGGTGTTGTGTTCGGTGCCATTGCATCGGCAACGGATCCCGCTTCGACAATAAATGTGCTATGGGAATACCGTGCAGCCGGAGCTCTGACAACAACTTTGATTGCTATTGTGGCTCTTGACGACGCACTTGCAATGACATTATACGGTTTAGGTACCAGTCTTGCTCAGATACTGTCAGGTGGTGATGCTCACATTCTAAACCAGTTATTTATAATCTGTTTTGATCTATTTGGCTCAATTGGCTTGGGAATTGGAGCCGGTTTTTTATTAAATTACTTTCTCCATCGTTCTGCTTACCAGGATCATGTTACGAGCGCAGCCCTTGGAATCCTGCTTCTGTGCATCGGATTATCCGTACGATTAAATATGGATGTAATTTTGACAACTATGGCAATCGGTATAACAGTTGTGAATCTTTCTCCTCGACGAAGTCAGGAACTAATCAACCACCTGAAGAGTTTATCCACACCGATTTATATTCTCTTTTTTGTCTTGGTTGGCGCACGATTAGGAATATCTTCGATGCCTGGTTGGTTATGGATTATCGTGTTGGTATATATCATCGGACGAAGTTTCGGAAAAATTGTTGGCGCCTGGTTTGGAGCAAAAATAACTAATGCTGACGATGTTGTCAGAAAATTTACAGGAATTGGACTTTTTGCTCAGGGCGGAGTTGCCATTGGTCTTTCTATCATGGCAAGCCAGCATCTGAATAATATTCACATTAGTGAAGAACTGTTTCTTGGAGATGTTATTATTTTCGGAATCACAGCCACCACATTTATTGTTCAGGTAATCGGTCCGCCTTTAGTAAAAGTAGCTGTCCATCTATCGGGTGAGATTGGAAAAAATTTGACGGAAGATGATATTATTGCAAAATGGAAAGTCATGGATGTAATGAATCGGAATATCACATCAGTTGTAGAAAATTCACCTTTGCGAACTATTTTTGAACGGTTACAAACTACCACCTTACCATTTTTACCGGTAGTCGATGAAAGCAATAAATTGTTGGGTATTATTTCCATAGATCAGATCAAAGATGCTATTCTGGACGACAGTTTCTGGGATTGGCTGGTTGCCAGCGATATCATGGCTCCACCGCCCGAAATAGTAATAGAAAATCAATCGCTATCCAATGCAATCAACTTAATGAATCAACTATATACGGAACACTTGCCGGTATTCAGTAGTTCATCTGACGGCGTAATTACCGGTATTCTGGACAGACGGTCAATCAAACAGGCTGTAAATCGTGAAATATTATCGCTGCGAACGACAGCGGGATAACATGTTTTATTACATTTACGTCGGATACCTGATACTTTCGGTATTGGCTTTTAGCGTCCCGAAGCATAACCAAAGCACATCTCAGAATGTTTCTCCATAAATCCGCGAAAGGATATCTTTGCGAAAGGTATCTGATGGTACTTCACGATATTTACTTGAATCTTTCACATTATCCGAAGAAACTTTCGCAAAGTTGATTATCACGCGGGAGCGTTGTCCACAAACAAGAGTGTTTGTGTTACATAAACTATTCAATTTAAGTCTAATACTCACTTTATGACGAGAAGCTGTTTTACCCATTATATTCTGATTGGTCTATACGATTTTGCTGAAGGGAAATACTAACAAGAAATCACTCAAGGTCAATTATCATCAGATAAATTTCTTTACTTTCCAATCTTTTTATCTTACAATTGCACCTATGTAAAATTGGAGGGGTTATGAATTTTCCGTGGAAGTTTTTTTTGGATTTAGGCGTAATATCAATTGCGCTGTTGTTTGCGACCCTACTGCGTGCCAGGATTAAGTTCTTTCAGAAGTATCTTATCCCGAATGCGTTAACAGCGGGTTTTATGCTTTTATTTTTCTACAATTTTGTTGCGAAATATGTCGGAATGAATAATAGTGATCTTGGGGCAATGGTTTATCACTTATTGAGTATTTCCTTTATTGCGATGTCACTACGAAAAGCGCCGATGCCCAGAAGAAAAGGCGATTTGGGTATCTTTTCCACTTCTGTCGCCATAATTTCACAATATGCAATTCAGATCATAATCGGATTACTGCTAACATTCTTTTTCATGAAAACTTTTTTTCCTTCGCTTTTTCCATCATTCGGATTGTTTATTCCTCTTGGATTTGCGTTGGGTCCGGGACAAGCATATGCAATCGGTCAGGGTTGGGAATCGTTTGGTTTTCGGGGCGCCGGAACAGTCGGCTTGACATTTGCCGCTATCGGTTTTCTATGGGCATGCTTTGGAGGTATGTGGCTGATCAATTATGGTATCCGGAAAAAATGGATCACGGAAGAAAAACTTAAGAAACTCAGACAACGGAATGTTTCCACAGGCGTTTATTCAAAAGATAAAAAACTTCCGGTCGGGTCACATCTTACTACAGAAACTGAAGCCATCGATTCCTTGACTTATAATGGATCTATGGTGTTAGTTGTCTATTTGTTGAGTTATTTATTGTTGAAATTACTCACATATTTACTCTCTTTTGCCGGACAAGCCGGTATGGAATTAGCGGTGAACTTATGGGGAATCAGTTTTGTTTTTGCCGCCCTTACTGCACTGGCTTTCAAGGGGATACTGAATTTACTTAACATACAACATACTCTTGATAATGGATGTTTAACTCGCATTTCCGGTATTTCAGTTGATCTGATGGTCTCCGGAGCCATCGCTGCAATTTCACTGGTTGTGGTTGCGCAATATTGGATACCAATAACAGTGATGTGTATCATTGCCGGAATCGCCGTAATGGCGACCGTACCCTGGTTGTGTTCACGATTATTTATTGATCATCGTTTTGAGCGAACGTTGATTGTTTTTGGAGCGTGTACCGGAACAATGCCAACGGGTTTAGCGCTGCTGAGGGTAATTGATCCGGATTTTGAAACGCCGGTGGCATCTGATTATATGTTTTCATCAGCCGTGACATTTTTCATTGTCATACCACTTATCCTGTCTATCAATCTACCTGCTTATAGCCATCGAACCGGAAATCCAATGTATTTCTGGGCATTGGTAGGCATCGGGCTTATCTATCTTGTTTTCGTATTGATTTCTTTCCGCCTAATCGCAAAAAAACGAACTTGTATGTATAAATCAAAGATATGGCTGCACGAATACCTGATTAGACGACGTCAAAGAATAGAGGAGCGCAGAAAGGGAAAAGGAGAATCTTCAAATGTCTGAACAGCATAATGAATATATTGACGGTCTTCGCAGTCAAATTCAAAACTGGCTGGCAACACCCGTCGGAAAAACAAGCAAATGGGGCAAATATATTCAATACACTCCCGACCTTTTTCAACTATTGATAAAATTGTCCGGTGAAAACGATATCACACCTCAAAGTAAAGCTAAACTAGCAGTCGCTATCGCGTATTTCGTCTCTCCTCTCGATTTCATCCCGGAAGAATTCTGGGGAGCTCTTGGTTACGTAGATGATATTGCACTCGCAGTATATGTTTTGAATGATATCCTCCAATCCAACGATCCACAGATCATATTGAAGCATTGGCAGATTAGTGAAGATTTAACGGAAATGATTTCTGATATTCTGAAAGACGCAGAAGAGATGGTCGGTAAAAAATGGTGGGCGAAATTAAAGGAAGTAGTTCGATAATTTAAAATTCACTCTGCCCATAATGATATTGCTAATTCACTGAAATATCAGTTTATCCATTAAATTGTATATAAAAGCCCGGCTTTAAACCGGGTCTTTCTAAAGTGGTTCCAGTACTTAGAAATTTCAAAATCACTTATTATATGGCTTTTAATTATCTCTCTTCCGATTGGAAAGCAGAATCACATCCCTCAATTCCTCCGTGTTCCGCGCAGCCAGCCAGCGTTTTTCAAAATGGGATTCCTGGGCAATATTTGCAATCGCCATCAATGCCCGCAGATGATAATTGCGCTCATCAAGCGAACCCACAAGCACAAACATGGTATGCACAGGCTCGCTCGCTCCGCTAAAGATCAGCCCGTCCCTGCATCGTACCAGTAAAACATCGAACCGCTTTTCACCAGGCACAATAATATGTGGAATCGCCAAACCGGGACGGATCACTGTGTCAGATTGCTTTTCTCTCTCCAGAAAACTGTTATATAACACTTCCCGTTCTATTTTGCACCGCTTTGAAAGAATATCTGCGATTTGCTGAAAGACCTTCTCCACCGGATGTGAGCCCTGCAAATCGAGGATCTCACAATTTTTAATCAGCTTATCAAAACGATCTGCGATGATTTCGTCCCGCTCGATAATAATCTCCCGGAGCTCTTTTTCCAGAGTTTTACTCTTCAACTCACGTGCTGTTATGCGCTCCACAACATGCATCAATGCTGATATTCGCTTTACTCTGACACGGGCATAACTCCAATATATTATCCAACCGAACAGAAAAAAAAGTCCGCTTATCAGGATCGGAATAATGCCCATCCCAATTAGAAGGAGACTGTAAAAGACTAATGCACTTATCGGTAAAAACGGGTACAAAGGCATTTTAAACTTTGGGCGATAATTCTGGATCTTGCTTTCCCGCATCACAATGACTGAAATATTTACCATCACAAAGAGAATAATCATTAGCGTTGAAGCAGTTTTCACAAGATCTTCAATACGTAAAAACAGGATCACCGCTATCATGAATCCACAGGTAATTAAAATGGATACATACGGCGTCTTGCGTCTGGGATGAATATTGGCGAAAAAACCGGGCAACAACTGGTCACGACTCATCGCCAGGGGTGTGCGGGACGACGCCAGAATTCCGGCATTTGCTGTTGTAATAAACGCTGTAATCGCTGCTATACTTAAGATAATAATACCAACAGTACCCATAATGCCGGAAGCGCCCAGGGATAATGGAATCAATGATCCGCTTAATTCACTGCCATCGACAATCCCAATAGTCACACCGACTGCCAGGATATAAAGTAATGTCACTACGGAAAAGGACAAAAGCATCCCCAAAGGAATATTACGGGACGGATCTTTAACCTCTTCGGCAACGCTTGCGATTTTGGTTAAACCGCCAAAGGAGACAAACACCAGTCCCGCCGTTGAGATAACCGACCAGAAACCGTTAGGCATAAACGGCACATAGCGATCCGGATGAGTAGAGATGAATCCCCTGCCAATATAGAGCGCCAGGATCGTCAGCAACCCAAAGACCAACACAGTCTGAATCCGCCCGGTGATCTTCACACTGAATAGATTAAAAACAGTAAAAAGAAGACAGGCAGAAACCGCTATCATTTTGATTTGTATCGGTGATATATCCGGTTTAATCAGGATTGCAAAGGCACCTATGCCCACCAAAGCAAATGCGCTTTTCAGACTCAGGGAAAACCAGTTGGCAAAACCTCCGAATATTCCCAAAACCGGACCAAGGCTTCTGTCAATAAAAAAATAAGTTCCTCCTGCCTTGGGCATTGCCGTCGAGAGTTCTGCTTTGGCAAGCATACTGGGTATAATCAACAGAGCCGCCAGAATGTAGGCAAGGATCATGGCGGGTCCGGCGCTAGCATATGCCAAACCGGGCAACACGAACAGTCCCGAGCTGATCATAGCACCGGTTGACATGGAAAAAACACCCAGTAAATTCAGTTCTTTCTTTAAACCCATCGGATTACCTGCATCATAATTAAATTTAGCAATTTAATGAATCTAAACTATTGTAATTTTAAAACGAGTTAAAATTCCTTCTTTATTTGATACATTTATGTGGTTTCCAGAACGATACAAACATTTTCATTTTTCAATTTGCAATTTGAAAACACTATATTACGGCATATATGATACCCGAATTCATCCGCGCTCACCGTCCCTTATTCATCTGGCTGGCTTCTCTGTCAGCGCTGACCTTTTTGGGGACAATTCTAATGATTCCGGTTCTGATTATCCGCATGTTACCGGATTTTTTCGATCCCGAACAGCGGGCGATCTACCTGCAACGACGGCATCCGGTTATGCGGTTTATCCTGGTATTATTGAAGAACATCCTGGGTTTATTATTCTTTTTTAGCGGCTTTGTAATGTTATTTATGCTTGGACAGGGATTGCTGACTATGCTGATAGGATTATCACTGATCAACTTCCCTGGTAAAAGAAACCTTGAACGTTATATCATCCAACATCCCCGGGTTTTGCCTGTAATTAACAGTTTGAGGAAAAAAGCCGGGAAAGAGCCGCTGAGGCTCTAACAAACTAAAAAAGCACGCTCTTAGTCAATTCGAATATTAATTTAAACACTTATCCCAGCAGGGATCTCTTGAGGCGAGGTGTTTTCATGAACCTATTTCGGATTTAAGGGAATATTCCCTTACATTGCTTGACATTCCTTCACAATGCTGGTAAATTTTTCCTACTTTTAGGGGACTTGTGATATCGAATTAATTAAAACTGCATTTCCCCATTTTACAAAACTTAATTGAGATTGAAATAATTACACATTGAATTAAAGAAAAAATGCCACCGGAAGAACATTACAATAACCAGCCTGTTAATAATCATTCAAGAACCAGGTACCAATTTTTCTGGCTTTTTGTTTTTCTTAATTGTTGTATGACAATTCTCATTATCTCTATATTTGCCTACTTTCACGACAATGGTAACTTCATATCGATAACATCCTTAATTCTATTTCTTGTTATAAATTGGATTGGATACTCTAAAGTTATTTTTAAAAACATAGAAATTTGGAAATATTTTTCAAAAAACCGCCCAAAAGAAATGTAACTTAAACCTAAATTGGTCTTCGATTGTCAATTGTTAATTAATTCATACACACTTAGTTATTGTTTTCATTTATCTGACCTGAAATCCGGATTACCTGTCAATGTCCGGATATCAAACGACAGAATTATCCGAACATATGTTGATTCTATTCCCGAGACACGTACTGTGGATATCATTACGAACTGTGATCCAAAACAACCGCTAATTCCCTATCCCGATCATTATCACGCAGCGGTTATGATCGATATTTATCTTGCCCAGATCAGCGCTATTGAATCATTGTATAAATGTCAGATTCCGGATTATGCAAGGTATGTACGGATATTACTCCTTGAATTACATCGAATACTGAACCATTTTGATTTTTTTATTTCATTGGGAAATAACATCCAATTTCAACGACTTCTTAAAAATGCCTATGAAGACAGTCAGTGTATAAGATCACTTATTCACAGTATTGAAATTGTACATCCTCTAAATACGTTCTTTAGCATAGGCGGAATATCGACGGATATACCGACCGGCTTGATTGAAAATCTCGGATTTACATTAGCAAAAATTGACAAAAAACTGATCTACTACAAGAAGCAATTGTTAAAAAATGTCGTATTGGTTGGTTTGCTTGTCGATGTAGGAATTATTACAGAGAAAGATGCTGAAGATTACGCACTAAGTGGTCCAAACCTGAAAGCATCATCAGATAAAATTACCACGCAAAAAACTATGGCATATCCTCTTTATGAGGATATTGAAAATCATCCGGTAGAAATCGATTACCGGAAAGGCTCAACGGGTGATTCATGGAGTCGATGCTGGATAAGATATCTTGAAATCGAAAACAGTATCCGGATTATTCGGCAGGTCATGGATATATTAATAAAAACCGAAATCATTCTATCAGAGCCACCAATTATTACAAAGCGAGAAGTTACCCATGATTTTAGATTTGAAGGTGCGGAAGGCATTATAAGAAGCAATATTGTTAAAAGCGTTCAGGATTTTTGTCTGACTGGTAAACATCATCTGCCCTTCTTGCACGTGATTAAACATCTTGGCTCAATCACAGAAAATTGCCAGCTTCAATCATTATCAGCGGTACTCGCAAGCCTAAATTTGAATTCAGCTAAATATTTTTTATCATGATCGAACAATTATACAACGCGCTATATCACTTTCCGGTTTTTCACTGGCTCCCTGAATTATTTATCGGGGTCCTGGCATTTTGCCTCTATTACATACCGCTTTTCGTAATGTGCCTGCTAATATTTTCAATAATATTCTACTTCCAAAATCGTCAGCTTAATCAAGGTAAAAAACAACGCGCAATATCCATTTATAATATTCAAAATGAGGTTCAACTTTTTTCAAAAACCTATAAAAACTTATTCACTTCGATACGAAACAGACAATTATCTAATATCGAAAAACGAATTTCTTTTTTATATACTTTTCTATTTTTATTAAATATCTCAACACTGTTGATGATGCCGTTCAATCAGCGGCTTCAGGGATTTCAATCTAATTCAGGAATTCCTGTATTTTTAGGTGTTTTTCTTCTCAATATTGCCGGTTTTTTATTCACATATTTATTCACTAATGATGTAAAAGGAATAAATAGTATCTTCAAACACACCTTTGTTCTTTTTAATAGTTTTTTAGTTTTTTCAATCGCATTTATATCAATAACACTATCAATAAATTCTTATGATATCAAAGACGTCATTCTTGATCAATCCGGTTATTTTCTAAGAATCATACCAAAATGGAATGTGTTTTCAATTCCATTCACGTCCGTACATGCTGTCGTCTCCTTTTTATACTGCCTGATAATATTCCAGATATTTAATCAATATAACCGTCCAATACCTATCGATTACAGTAATATTTACAGAGAAAGCCCAGGCAACATTTCTAATATTATACATGAATTCTGGAAATACAGTTTTTTGACAGTTTTATCTGCTTTTTTAATAATCTTGTTTTTGGGAGGATATTTATCACCTATTCACAATGCCGGACTACCCGGTTCTCCTCTCGTAGATTTGGGTTGGTTTCTTTTAAAAATCGGAGTATTTTGGATGATGATTTTTTATGTTAATCGTTCGATCCCCCATTTCATTGAGGGTCAGATTCTTCGTATTACCTATAAATATGCTGTTCCAATTCAGTTCGTATCACTTATATTTCTATTAATAATACACAATTTCTTTTAATGGAGCTTACGACACAATTTTGGAAATATTTCAGGCAATACTCGTCATTCTAATATTAGCATTAGCGTTAATATGGTTGTTTGCAAAGCTGCAAAGTACGATGATCATTACTTTTGCATTAATTCATGGTCTGCTGAGTATCATTTATTTTTATTTATCCGG
>JADHWC010000038.1 GCA_016783665.1 Fidelibacterota bacterium
GCTTTCGTAATGAACAGATGCTGGAAGCCGCGCTAAAAAGCGGCGCTTCTGATTACCTGTATAAGCCTCTTGATGTGCAGGATATTATTGGGATCACGCTGAAATTATCCCGGCAACTGGGAATCCGGAGTGATCTGGAAGTTTTATTCGAATAATTACTAAAGTCATAGTGGTAGGGATGCACCCGTTTACCATCGGCTGAAGCCGAAGGTTAATGTTAGAAGAAATTCTTACGGTAAGTGTGTTTTCACACGATCCCAAGAAGATAAACACTATTTTCAGTCACCGGACACTGCGTGAATTGAAACCCGCAATTTGATATTTGATATTCTTGTCCTGCGTAATGCAATGACTTGTCCAGCGTAGCGACCTGTCCGGCGTAACGAAGTGGAGACGGAAGCGTAGACGGAAGATGGAAGCATGGATGAAATCTGAAATTTCATATATCCTTCCCCAATAAAAAAAAGGCCCGCCGTCCGGCAGACCTTTTTTTAGAACAAATCGTCCGAAAGCACTATTTGACGAACATCATCTTTTTCGAAAACATCAATCCATTTGTTTCCAAACGATAGACATACATACCGGTTGCTAAACCAGCTGCATCGAAATCGATGTTGTAGCTTCCTTTGTCCATTCTTTCGTCAACCAGAGTTCTGACTTCGTTACCTACCATGTCATAGACAGTCAGCTTGACGTCAGCAGCTTTGCCGATTCTGAAAGGAATAACAGTAGTTGCATTGAACGGGTTCGGGTAGTTCTTAAATAAATAAAAATCTTCAGGTATAACGCCCTCATCAAGAGGATTTATCATTACCGTTGAAGGATATATAACTCTTAAGTTATCAAAGTAAATTGTCCCGCTGTTTATTTCTCCGACACCTGCACTTGTTCCCAGCCTGATCTGAATTTGCTTTATTCGAATAGGGTAATTGAGATTTGAACCTGTATTAACCGCCACAAGTTTGCTTGTCAAAGCACTTAGTGTATCGAATTTGGTAGTATCCTGAGCATATCCGCTGATAGTGGATTTGAATAGTTCGTCATCACCATCGCTTACAATGACATAGGCTTTATGCTTTGCTCCATCGGAAAAGAAATCGAAGTCAATCGATTCAGGGATTCCATTTACATATATATCGGTGTTGAGATAGATATAGCCCCGCTCGGTTGCCAGACGTGTAAATTGATAATCAACTTGAAAAGACCCAGTGCCGTATGTTCTTGGTGTATCCACAACAGAAAGTACTGTCGCTTGAGCATCATAATTTAATCCGGATATTGACCAGTTAGTTGTCTCATCCATCGGGTCTAAAGAGACTATGCCTTCACATACTTCTACCATAACGATAGCAGTGTCTGAAAAACCATAACAGGAAGCAATAATTTCTGTAGTACCTTCTGATTTTCCTTTAAATACTCCAAGTGAATCTATAACTCCCACTTCAGGATTTAGTGATTGCCAGTTAATCTGATTTGCCTGAAGGCGCTGACTTTTTCCATCTTCATCGACAATTTCTACTTTGAAGTTCACAGTTTGGATTGTATCAATGATACAGACTTTTGGAGAAATGGACATCTGGCTAATGGATTTTAAATAGATATATGCAGAATCAATAAGATCATTGTAATTCATATACACCCAGCCGCTATCACCGATACATGAAACAGTATATAATCCGTCCTCGTCAATGTTACCTAACTGATTATCAACTGAGAAATTAAGTTCTGATAGGTTGATCTCAACCGGGTTGTAGTATTGGTCCCAGCCCGATGCTATGAACCTTATAGATTCTCCAATAAATAAGCGTGTATAATCTGGTTCACATTGGATATGAGTAAGTATTCCTTCAGGTACATCAGTGAATACAACCAAAGAATTTCTTAAATATCGTTCACTTCCATCAGAAGGCGAATTTTCAACCTTGTCTCTCACAATCATTGTAGTTGAGCCACCTCCATCAAGGTTCATTCCTTTATATACTCCGATGCTGACCATAAAGTCTGCCAACTCAATAAGATTCATCCCCCTGCTTATTGATTGCCTGCCATCAACTGTAATAAAGTATAGCTTTGTACTATCGGCTGAAAAACCAACTGCTGTGCGAGGATGTAGATCTGTATGAAATGTAGATGCTCCTCCTTCCTCGTAATATCCCTCAACTGCATAATTTTGACCGTTCTTAATAATTGTTGGAAATCCACCTACAAGATGCTTGAGTTTTGATATCGATGGAATTAAGCCAAGAAACAACTGGATTGTATCACCAAGAGATATATTCTCCTCTAAAAATGTAGATTCAGTTCCATTACCTGATAAGACCGCTTTTCCAACGGGAATAGCCATATTTCCGATGCCACTTTCAATACTTTCCACAATGCATTGAATTGTATCATTAACAAACCATCCATACAAAGGAGAAATCAGGATTTCCGTTCCATTATTATCTGTATCAGTCGAGACTCCGTGGAAAGAATTGTACAGTATTAAATCGTTAGTTCCTCGGTCTCTGTTTATCTCAGATATATCAGTGAACGTACTATTAGCAGTTATTCTGCTGGAATAGGCGTTAATTTCAAGAGATGGTTTATTATTTTCGTCAAATGCAATAGTAGGCCAGTATATTGGATTATCCGGATTTACCCATTCAAGCTTCACAATTTCCCCATTGACAACCTGTGAATTGACCGGCCATCCATGGTCTGGACCGGAAGAATAATCAGCATTAATTGCACCAACCGCCATATGCCCCTCGTAACTATGGTTTTCTGCCTGTATCCTTATTGGAAGCTTGACACCAAGGCGATCTCCTGCTTTGATTGATTCGACATTTATATTAGGATTTGTTAGATCAATCTCTAAAACATTCAAAGTCCAAGGTTCATTTGGCTCAATAATCTTTCTATGAATTACACCAGGACCGACTTGATTTGTCAAAGTTGTAATGAAAAATGGCTCGCTGCCATAAACAGCTTTAAATAGCATTGAAAATATCACGATGAATAGAAATATCTTTTTCAAAATTCCCTCAATTTTTATTTCTATTTAATTAATAAAATCTTCTTAGTATCAATAAATTTACCTGATTCAATCCGATAAAAATAGACTCCGCTGGATAGATTATTTCCATTGAATTCAATTCGATACTTTCCTGCAAGGATATCTCTATTTATTAAAACTGCAACTTCATTACCTAAAATGTCATAGACTTTTAGCGATAAAAATCCGTCTTGTGGAATTTCAAATGGGATAGTGGTTGACGTGTTGAATGGGTTAGGATAATTTTGGTCTAAATTAAAATCTTCTGGTATTCCCCTTCCATTAAAAGGATTATCTATTGCTGTTGAAGGATAGACAATTCTTAAGTTGTCAAAGTATATTGTCCCGCTGTTTATCTCCCCGACATCAGCGGAGGTTCCCAGCCTAATCTGAATTTGCTTTATTCTAATCGGGTAATTGAGAGATGAAGTCGGATCAATCGCTACTAAATTGCTTGTCAGTGCGCTTAATGTATCGAACTTTGTAGTATCCTGAGCATAACCGCTTATAAAAGATCTGAATAGCTCATCATCCCCGTCACTTACAATAACATAGGCTTTATGCTTCGCTCCATCTGAAAGAAAATCGAATTCAATTGATTCAGGTATTCCGCTTACATGTATATCAGTGTTGAGATAGATATAACTTCGTTCTGTTGCGAGTCGCGTAAATTGATAATCGACCTTGAAAGAGCCTGTTCCGTATGTTCTGGGTGTGTCTACAAGAGATAGCTCTGTTGTCTGAGCGTCATAGTTCAGTCCGGAAATTGACCATATAGCGGTATCATCCATCGGATCTAAAGTAACTATTCCCTCACATATTTCTACGGTTACGGACGCAGTATCCGAGAAACCGTAACAAGAAGCGACAATTTCCGTAATGCCTTCCGTTTTTCCTTTAAACGTTCCGGCTGAATCAATAACTCCCACCACAGGATTCAGCGACTGCCATTGAATCTGATCTTTCGGCAGATACTGCCCCTGTCCGTCTTCATCAACTATTACTACTCTGAAATTCATGGTTTGGATAGTATCGATTACACATATCTTCGGTGAAAGAGACATCCGGCTTATGGATTTTAAGTGGATATATGCAGAATCCAATAGATTATTGTAATTCACGAAAAGCCACCCACTGTCATTAACAAATGAAACTGTGAATAATCCATTCTCGTCAATGTAACCTAAATGATCGTCAACGGAAAATTCGATCTCTGAAGCGTTAATATCAATTGGGTTGTAGTATTGATCCCAGCCAGAGGCCTTGAACCGGACTGATTCGCCAACAAACATTCGAAGGTTATCCGGTTCTATTTGAATAATAAACAGTGAATCCTGGGACGCCGATGATATTGCTAACAGCCCATTTGCTACAAAGCGTTCGCTGCCGTCTGATGGCGAATTCCGGACTTTATCACGAACTACTATTGTCGTTGAGCCCCCTCCATCGAGATTTATCCCGGAAGTTATTCCAATGTCGATCATAAAGTCTGCTAATTCTATTAAAGTCATACCCTTGCTGCAAAGTTGTCTGCCGTCAACTGTAACAAAATAGAGTTTTGTGCTATCGGCTGAAAATCCGACTGCCGTACGAGGATGCCTTTCGTAAGTATGACCGGGGCCGCCTTCCTGATTGTAACCCTGGTTAACATAGTTTTCACCCTGATTAACTATCTTGGGAAAACCGCCAATTAACTGATTCAGCTTAGGAAATGATGGTAGTAGATTCAGGCATAACTTGATGGTATCCCCGACCTGGACATTATTATTTAGAAAAGATTCCGCGAGACCATGACCGGATAAAACAGCTTTATTCTCAGGAATAAGCATGTTCCCAATTCCTTTTTCAATCTGTTCTATTATGCAAATTACAGTATCATTAGCGATCCAGGAAGATATCGGAGTGATAAGAACTTCTGTTCCCCACTGATTTGTTCCTGTGGAATTACCAAAATAAGGATTAAACATGACGAGATAATCAGTCTGTCTTGTCATATTTACACCGTTGATGTTATAAACACCGGGCCTGGTATTTAATTTTCCTGAAAAATTAGTTACACCAATCATCGGGTAATTATTAACATCAAACCCCAGGTTAGATTTATTGTTATATTCTACGGACCTCAGGAATTCTCCATTGATTACCTGCGCGTTGATAGGTATTCCACCGCTACCATAGAAATCACCATTTATAGCGCCCACTGCAAGATGCCCGTTATAGCTATTTCGGGAAGCCATAGAACTAACCCGTTCACTCCCATAAAGTCGATCGTCGGCTTTGACAGATTCGATACTGATATATGGATTTGAAATGTCGATTTCAAGGACATCAATACTCCATGGAACCGATGGCGCTGTAAATTTTCTATGCACAACATCAGGACCTACACGAGTCGTGGAACTTGTAATGATATTTACATGAGCATTGATATTGGTAAGAATACCGAACAAAATGCTGATTGAAAGTAATCTTTTTTTCAACATCATAGCTTTTTTCCCTTATAATTTTACTCGAAAAGTGACATTATAATAAATTAACACTTTTATATAATTTTTAAATCGTTTTTTTACATATTCTAAAACGGTTATGATTTTGGTTCTTCACAGAAAAGTGGTGGTATCAATCTCAACTCGTGAAAAAGTAATTTATACTTACACCTGTCAGGTTTATTCGATTCCTTTTCCTCAGGTGAGATCAATTCTGTAAACCTGACAGGTGTGTTTCAACGACACTTACATAAATCGCAACTACTCAGCCATATAAAGTGAGTATGTTTTATTCTTGTTCCGGGGCTCCCCGCCTAACAGCTTGCCTGTCAGCAGCCAGGTCGGGCAGGTGCTCCGGAAAAACATTAACCAACGAATTTATTCGATGGGATATAATGGTTTTTACCTGTCGTCCCGACTTTAGTCAGAGGAGTACCCACCGAATAAATTTCCGAGGGCATCAAATCCACTCAATAAATTGCCTGCCTGGTCGGCAGGAGTGGTTAATGTTTATAATTCCGCTTCGGGGTTGTAGTGCGGAAGTGTTACAGAGTAAAGCCCTGTTGCCAAAAGGAAATTATAAAACCTGACATGTTTGCGGCTGAGTAGATACATCGTTTACCATCGGCTGAAGCCGAAGGTTAATGTTTATTAATCCGGCGCCCCCCGGATAAAGCATAGATCACCTAAAAAAAAGGCCCGCCGTCCGGCGGACCTTTTTTTAGAACAAATCGCCCGAAAGCACTATTTGACGAACATCATCTTTTTCGAAAACATCAATCCATTTGTTTCCAGACGATAGACATACATACCGGTTGCTAAACCAGTTGCATCGAAATCGATGTTGTAGCTTCCTTTGTCCATTTTTTCGTCAACCAGAGTTCTGACTTCGTTACCAACCATGTCATATACAGTCAGTTTGACGTCAGCAGCTTTGTCGATCCTGAACGGAATAACTGTGGCAGCATTGAACGGATTCGGATAGTTCTGTTTCAGTTCGTATCCAACAGCCATCGTGTTGGTATGTTCCCAGATTCCTCCCGGTCCTTTTGTAAATACGTAAACTGCCTCATTATCCCAGGAATTGAAATACGTGAGATATGCAGTTTCGCCATCAGCGCTGAAGCCCATACCACGAGGTTTTACACCGAGATTAGTGATACTTGTATCAACGATGATACTGTCAACCAATAGGTCTGTCGTGACATCCAGAGCATAAAAGCAACCAGCTTTTAATGTACCGGCTGTTCCGGTTTGTCCGCCCCAGAGATACCCGGTAACCGGCTGCCAACTCACACTTTCAACACTTCCACCTGGGAGTAGTGTGTCGATCCTGGTTGTGTAATCACCGTCTAGACCGGCGTCACTGTGGAAACGATAGTAAGCATAACCGGCACTAAAACCGCAATAATAGATGTCATTGCCGTCGCCGGAAATTTCCATAGTTCTGGAGTAAGCGCTGTGATTTTCAGCGGCTACCACGTCATCAATGTAATCCCAGACATCGTCAAAGGCTTTCAGCGGAAATCCCGGAAGAACTGTGCAGGTGAACATGTTACCTTCATCATCAAAAGCAGCGGCGCATACTGATTCACCATCCCAGTCGTCGCGCTGATGGTTTTCTCTTGGGTACGGTACCAGAAACTGCATTCCTTCACCCGTTAGGTGGTTGATACGATAATACGCAATCCAGGAACCGGCAACAATGTCACCATTAGGATCAGTACGAAGGCCACGGGCACTGTTCCACAGAGTATCAGAATTGCCATCGACCGTTAGAATTTTGATACGGGAAAAACTTGCTTCACTCCCATCCGGATTGAAAACATAGATAGCGCGACAGTTGTTGTACTGAGCAAGAATTGTAGTATCCTCACCGGCCGCTGTAGTGTCATGATGCTCGGCGACCCACACTGAATCGGAGTTGTAATATGGGGTATACCATATCTTGCCCGCTCCATCAACAGCACATCCCTGACCGTATGCTGCAGGCCAGCCGGGTGTAGCCGATGTCAGGCTTCCCTGTGCTGTCCATTGCCCAAAAGCCAATGAACTCACTACACACACTGCAAACAAAACAATTAGCAATTTTTTCATTTTGCTCTCCTTCTTTTTGAGTTAATACACATTTTAACTAACTAAACACGCTCCTTTATATTACAATATTCAGGAGTTAAAATCAAATTATAAACTTCTGCCATAATAAGGCGCTCCGTCAAATTCAAAGGCAACCCGAATCAGCCGCTTCGAAGGCGCATCGGTGGCGCCTGGATTTGATATATTTCTTACGATATATAAGTAGTTTAAATTTCCCCAGCAAAAATTGGTCGATGGTGGATACAGGACCTCGGAATAGAGCGAAGATGCTGTTGCGCTTGTTACATCATAAACGGTAATGGCATCACCTTTAACATAATCAGTGCCATCATATTGCTCTTCAGCGCCTAAGAATAGCAATCCGTCTTCATTGATCGCCAGGGAAAGCAGAGCGGGTCCATCTTCACCTACATAAGTTGCCCAGTCGAATACCAGTTCCCTGGCTCCGATCTGGCTGTCTGCTCCTGTTGTTATGGCGCTCTTCCAGACGCCTTCGCTTACTTCCAAAGTATCGTCACCGGTATATACACCTGCAACATAGACATATCCGTTATATACACGGCAGGCATTTAGTTCGAAATCGGTATAGGCATCATATGAAACAGCCGATGCATCGGATTTCATGACCCAGATAGATTGGTCACCTTTGCCGACGACAATGAGGTTTCCGTTGGCATCAAAATCCAGATCATACGCCTTGCCTCTGTCGGGAAGCGAAGCAGTATTAAATTTTTCACTGTCTCCACCACCTGCCGGAATTTTGTAGAGATACTTGTAATTTCTGGCATAATAGAGATCGCCATTCCAGCCTACTCTCATTCCGGTGACAATCGTTGATGTTGTAGTACCAAAATCCGCTTTAGCACCGGTTGAATCGACTTTAAAGACTAATTTATCTTCCGTTGTTACATACAAATTTTCACTGGCATCGCAAGCGACGGCATGGACCAGATCCAGATCGCCAAAACCGCCCCACTCAACCGAAGCGCGTTCAAGTTGAAAATTAATCGTATTATCCGGGGGGTAAACGGCAAATAGCAACGCACCGGTTAATGCGACCCGAATTTTGACGGAATCGATTATGTTGATTGCCGGATCAATGATCACATTTGGAACTTTCACTTTTAGAGTAGTCTCATTTGATTCATCCTGGAATATATTAGCCCCAACACCATTAAATGTAACTTGATTATTAGACATATCAGTGGAGAAATTTACACCATTAATAGTAACAATACCGACACCCTGATAAGTTTTCGTTGCCGGAGATACTGTGCTAATCACCGGGTCAGCAAGATACTCCTCCTCAGGATCATAAACACTTGGCGGATATTTGTTGTCTGAACAACTTGACAGCATGAGAATAAAAAACAACCCAAGCGTTACCCATAATAAACCTTTTTTCATTTCATTCTCCTTCACGATATTATTCAGATTATTATTTAAAGTCAAACGCATAGTACCCTCCTTATAATGCGAATCTAAGCGTAATTCTTTGAACATTATTAAAAACTCCGAAAGGCGTATAGGCATAATCAATAAAGACGCCAAATTTATTTATCCCAAATCCGAAGGTCATGTTTTCTTCATCACGGTCGAGGAAGATTCCACTACGGATTGAGAGTAATTGCATAAACGTATATTCTAACCCGACATTCACCTGCTCGGGATAAGATCTCGGGTGCAAGGCATCAATTGAAACTAATAATGAATGAGCATCCATATGTTCATCAAACAGGTCGATCACATCCATTGAAATGCCTATTCTGAAAGTAAGTGGCAACTCAAATTGGTCTTCTTCAAATTTAATTTCTTTTGAAAAATTCCTGACTGACATCCCAAATGCCAGGCTTTTCCAGCCTGTTTTATAAATTGTACCAAAATCATAAGCAGTGGCATATGCGAGATTCTTTGTTACAGTGAGACTGTCGTTACTTACGCCGGCGTAAACAGCGCTTTTCCCCAATTGCTGTCCGGTATATTTTACCTGTCCGCCCACTGCGAATTTATCGGTTAACATTTTTGCGTATCCCATTCCCATCGAGAAGGCAGTCGGACGCATGATTTCGGTGTCAATATAGCCCTGCTCGTTCTCCCATACCATCGTACCCTGTACTTCGCCATAATCAACCGATGTCAGCGCTATACCAATAACACCAAAACTCCCATCGAAAGGTCTGAACCCAAGGCTATATGAATTATATTTGATGTCGTCTATCCAATTATTTTGACTGATGGAGATGTCAACCATAGTTTCCATCCGAGCCATTCCTGCCGGGTTGAAAAACAGGGCGCTGGAGCCGATATCCAGGGTAGTCATTGTATTTGCCATAGCGCCGGCTCTGGCATCCGATCCAACACTTAAAAATTGAAATCCGGTCTGAGCAAGCTTTGCAGGCGCCGATATCCCCGGATTCGATAAAAGAACGATACAGATGAGAATAAAAATTACTCCTACAAACATGTATCTCATATTATTCATCCTATTATTTGCGAGCTTTCTGCTCCCGGTATTTTTAATGGATACCATTATTTTACCTGACAATAATAATTTTACGGGTTGTATTATCCCCTTTATTGAAAATTAAATTACCGGAAGATTGGTCATAGATATCTTCCGTTACTTCAATATAGGCGATGTAAATACCGCTTACAATAACCTGGCGGGAAGATGTTATTGAATTCCAGGTTTCATCTCCCGTACCATCGCGGTGTTTGATTGTTTCAGTTAAATCGCCCCGTTCAGAATATATTTTAATGTCACATTTACCGGGTATATTTAAAAACATCAGTTTATCCTGCTCCTGGGGATATTGCATCTGTTTTGCCGAAATATTATATGGGTTCGGTACTACCCTGACATCTTTAAGCGATGTTCCCGATTGACGCTGCAGATATGCAGGTTCAGTTGTTTTTGTAAAGAACCGGCTGCTATAAAGAGACCCGACCGGATTGGTAACTCCATCTGTATTATTACTACCGTCATTATATGCCTGAATATAGTAATAGTAGGAAAAACCACGAACCGGAGAAACATCGTCAAAGCCGGTGGTACCTTTTGGCAAATCAGCAATTTCCTGATGTAAGGTATCCGGCTTTCCGACAGCCCGAAATATTTTATACCCGGCAAAATCCGAATTGATTTCGTCAGGGCTGGGCGCCCAGGTCAATTTGATTCTGTCACCACCTGATTCGACGCTAAACATAGTGGGCGGTTGGGGCGGTTGTGGAATGTTAAAACCGGAATCATAATTCCGTTTCGCCCTGCTAAATGTTAACAAAATAGAGTCCATTCCGGTATAAACCCAGGTGTTCTTATATGTATCTGCAAAGCCGTCAACATACTTCCCGGAAATCGTTGATTCATCGGGCATCTCAAATGAGTAAATTTCATTAGGATTCTGGTAGGCTGCTTTCCACTTTCTGCCCACAGCTTCACATATCTGCCGGTTGATGCCATTGACTCCTTCGGCTTCCACGAATGTTATACTTTCACCGTGAGCAAGATCAAAAGGTCCATAAGTGATCCATTGATTGGTGCCACCGCCATCACCGTGTATTGTATAGGGATCGATAGTGCTGCAAATATCACTGCCGGTGGCATTTTCCCACATTCTCCCGGAATAATCGCCGGTTCCGATCACAGCAGTTCCACCCATCCCGCTACCATAGGGTGTCCCTGATAAAAATCCGTCGTATAGTTGCACCATTTTTAATGCATCAGTCGGTTTGAGATCGCCTACCGAAGGATAAGTATCTCCGGCGTGCCATCCAAGTACCGCCGGCTGATAAGGATTGTCAGCTGGATCTACAGCGCTCCGATCGACATGAAGAATCGCGGTGCCAACAAAATGAGGTGACGTCAACCGTCCGGATCGACTTAGATAGGGTGCTCCAATATTATCGTAACTCACTAACTCCGATTGACCAAACCAGCTGATCGCGCCACGTATCCAATCAACAAGACCATTTTCTTCGGTCAGCACGTCATCGGCATGATCCGGATAATTCTCTCCTCTAACCGTTACCCAGGTATGTTTTCCCCAGCTCTGTTCTCCATCGGCGGCATGTGCTCCTTCGCGGCTGCAGGCATAGCGTGTACCCCAGCCAACCCGGACGCCTTTTAATGAATCATCCAGGACAACTACTGAATCATAATCAACGAATCCTGTATTTGTAAAGGTAAATTCCTTAATAAAATAGTTGTCATGATATTGCTGACTGAACACATATATTCTTCGGGTCATTGTCAGACCGCAGGAAGAATTAACAACATTAGTAACAATCCGATCGGCGATCTGGAGAGGATTAATACCGTCTACGTCCTCTGAAAAAGCGGCGGTCAGATTATTTCCATCAACAAATATAATCGGCGGTTCAAATTTGGTGATCTGCTCTAATTTAACGGGGTACAGGGAATTCTGAACATAACCTTGGCTGATATAGCTTCCCCATTTTTCCCAATAATTACCCTTGGCATCGGTAAAATCGCTCACAGCGATCCAGGCACGCTTAATGACCGAGTTATCCTGGAGCTGGTAATCCGCCGGCCATCTCAGTCCTTCGTAATAGACATTATTCCAGGCACGTTCGGAACCATAGGATGTAAAATGACTTTGCAGGGAACCAATCCGGATATAACGCTTTTCGCTTTCACCGATCTCAGCATAAGACGCCGTTATGCAAATTGATATTAACAGGAATATTGTGAAAGAGGTATATAATTTTCTTTTTACCATATCTTATATTCCAATCGTTTATTAAAAAACAATCTTAATTCCAAACTTGATCTCCCTGGGATATAGAAATGTTAGCGCTTTTATATTGGGCATATCAATATATGCTTTGTTATCAAGTAGTTTATTGTACTCTGATTTTGATAAAACATTCCATCCATCGCTGCCATAATTATATCCGTAATACTCTTTGACGGTTGCCGTTTCATCAAATTCATATGCCGTTATTTTTCCATCTTCATCCGTCTGAACCCCGATGATTGGGTATCCTTCATATTGATAGACCGCCCCATATTCACCACTGGTTAAATAACCAAGATCGAGAAGATCAGTCGGGCTGTAGCTAATATCACGCATAGCTACGAAATCAACATTATCTTCGCGATAGACGCCAATCCGGTCACTACCTTTCTGGATACCTTCTTCCCAGTCAAAATGCAGTGATGCCATATAACTCAGGTAATCGCGATTGTCAAAGAATCCAACATAACTGAGGAATTTTGTGTTCAACAGGTTTGAAATATCGGCAAATAATTGGATCTGTAGCTTCTTTGTATTGAACGTTTTGGTAAATCGTAAATCAAAATTATAACTATCTCTCCACTGCACGTTATTTATTAAACCCGGCACGTTATTGGGATTGTATGTTGTGAAACTTCCCTGATTCCACGTTGCTAACACATTAATATTCCACCCGCCCGCAGGATACAGTCCCATAAGCGATGGGCCAAATTCCAGTGGAGAATGAAAGTCTATATTTGTCCGGGCGTATGGACGTGGATGTGGTTTAACCTGGTACGGATTCTGAGTAAGGTATTCACGCTGTTTGCTTGGATCTTCGTAATAACTTTGCAACCCAAAATATCCATAAGAACTGATCATATAAGTGTAGTTCAAAAATCCGGTGATCCATCTTCCTCTGCGTTTATCCAGGGTTATTTCAAAACCGCGAATATCCTCGTAATTATTATTTGCCGCTTTGCTATATTGTATTGATGCATTAATATTTTCGTAGTAAATCCAATCGGTCTGATTTGTGATATCTTTATAATAACCGGAGATATTAAGTAAAAATTGATCGAATATATTATGAGCATACCCTAATTCATAAGACACCGTTTTTTCCATTTCCAGATTCGGGTCTCCTATCGACGTCACCAGACCGTTATATTCGCGCTGTATCCGGAAACGACTGGATGATGTAGGTTCGGTCTGAAAATGACCATAATTAAAGAATAATTTCGAATTTGCAGTAATCGGGTGTGATATTCCCAATCGCGGACTCAAACTCCAGTATGCTTTCGCTTTTTCCGTATCAACAACATCCTCAATTTCGAGTCCATACCCTTCTTTATAATAAACATCATAGTCCTCCATAGCATAGATATCTGAATTAGAATTTGTGTAATCGAGTCTCAATCCTACATTTGCTATAAATCCCTCAAATTCTAATTTATCCTGAGCATAAAGTCCGACTCTATAAGGAAAAACCTGGTAAACCTGTTCCCTGTTCCAGGTTGTCATCCCGGGATTTGAGGTAAAGGATTTAATGTCATAGTTATTCAATACCAAATTAAACCCGGTTTTGAACTGATTAACTCTATCGATCTGTTTTGTAAAATCAAATCTGTAGGTAAACGTAGAAATTGTACTTTTATCTCTTCCCAGATTCATCCAGCCGCCAATCCGCATCCCCTCAATTGAAGAAACGCCATATCCCCAATATCCATAGGGGGCTTCGTCAACATAATAGTTACCAGGTCCGGGCATGATATCAATAGTTTTGGATGTATCTCTTAATTCCATCTGGTGGGTGTTGTAATTATTGAGCTGATATTGAAAACTCTGCTCAAAATAACTGCGGGAATTAATGACGGAATTCAGTTTTACACCAAGGATTGTACGATAAATCTCTGCCGGACTGAACCAACCGGGAACGTATAAAACCTCGCTGCTGGCATAATTTGCAACGTTGTAGGTTCCTCTCAAAACAGTACCTGTTGGCGTGGTTTTCCATTGATACGGCGACGCTGAATGAATTTCTCCGTATGTCAATGATACAGTTAATTTATTTTTATAATCCTGGAGAAATGGAATCGGCAAAACCAAATCGGCATTTAGTTTCAGGCGTCCTACATTTTCTTTATAAGAATCACTGGTTAACGGTATAACAAACATTTCACGTATATCTCTGTATGAAGCATAAAATCTCAAATCACCAAGCGCTTTACCTACAACCGGGACGGGTCCTCCAAAACTTACATCAACCACATAATCCGGTTTTTCTATATCACCCTGGCGGCGATGTTGCCATTCATATAAACGTTTAGCCCCTTCAGGAGTCAGATCGTTCGATGGATCGGAATCTTTAATTGTGGCCAGTGAAATCGCATTCCAACCGTCGAATGATGGATACTGATTTCGCATGTGGATATCCCATGATCCGCTTGAAGTTCCTACATAACAAACATCAGGATCTAAATACGGTCGATTAAAATAGGAATAGGGATCGTAAACCGATGGTCCGTAATGTTTTGAACTTGCCGGACGATACCGCATGGTTACAGCGCCATTATAACCGGCTTTACTACCTTCAGCCGTAACAAGATTAATAATACCGGAACGGACATTTCCATACTCTGCGTTGAAACCACCGGTCTGGACCTGAACCTCTTTTACAGTATTAAGGCTCACCGATGTAAACGGAACATTAGATCGCGCATCATTAACCACAAATCCATCGATAATGAATGCGCTTTGGCGGGAACTACTGCCTCGTATCGTAAGCCCCTGAACACCTGCCTGAAGTCCGATGACTTCCGTGACATCTACAACAGGCATTGTTTCAATTTGTTTCGCATCTATATTTAACTGACTATGCGACACATCCCGAACAATAAGAGGACGTTCGGCAGTGACGACTACTTCCGCCATATCCAGTACTTCCATCGACATAGCGATATCAATCGTCGTAGTGACATTCATGTTCACTTTCACATTTCTGACAGTTACCGTCTCATACCCTATCATTGATATTTTTAAAACATAGACGCCCGGTTCAATATTTAATATTGCATAATATCCGTTTTCATCGGTTGCACTACCAAGCATGGCACCTTCAACAAGCACATTCGCTCCGGGTAAGGGTAATCCCGTTTCTGCCTCTGTTACATGACCGGCAATTTTACCGGTAATTCCTGCGAAGGAAACCGTACTAATTAATAGAATGAGAATAATACAAACACGTCTGTCATTTAAAAAAGTAGTCATATAATATCCTTCAAATCACTCTTAATTGTTTATAGAGCGAATCTTAAGGTAAAACTCTGAACCTCGTTAAATATTCCGAACGGCGTATAAGAATAATCCAGAGCAAACCCAAACAGACTAATGCCAAAACCGAAATTAGAAGCCCGCTCATCACGGTTCCCCATATATCCGTATCGTATAGCCAGCAGGTCTTTGAATGCATACTCTAAACCAACATTTATATACTCCGGGTATGAGCGCGGATGAGCGGCGTCAATCGCACAGATGAGGCTATGGAGTTCCGACATTTTTGGAACAAAATCTATCAGGTCCATGGAGACCCCAAACTGAAATGTCAACGGAAGCTGAAACCCTTCGTTCTCATATTTTATCTCACTTGAGAAATTGCGTACCGACATCCCAAATGCAACACTCTTCCAACCCGTCTTAAAATGAGTGCCAAAATCAAATGCCGGCGCAAAGACTTTGTATTTCCTGACTGCTAAACTATCCTCAATCTCAATAATACTTTTCCCAAGCTGCTGACCAGCATATTTCAGATGACCGCCAATCGCAAACTGCGCAGAAAGAGATTTTGCGTATCCAACTCCAACAGCCAACGCTGTCGGATTAAACATTTCAGTATCGATATAGCCCTGATCATTCGGCCAGACCATGGTGCCCTGCATTTTTCCATAATCGACACTGATCATGCTGACCCCAATAACGCCAAATTTCCCGCCGAGTGGTTTATACGCTGCACTAACCATATTATGTTTAATGTCGGCGATCCAGCTGTTTTGACTGAATGACGCATCGACCATACCATTCATTAATGCCAGTGTTGCGGGGTTAGCAAAGAGCGAAGCTGATCCGTTGCATACAGTCGTCATTGCTCCTGCCATAGCAGTCGCACGCGCATCGGTTTCGACACTCAGATACTGCAAGCCAGTCTGCGCTAATTTTTTATACTTCCCACCATATGTAGGTATTGAGAAACATAGGATCGCTGATATTAATATTGTACTTGTAATGATCTTTCTCATAATGTATCTACCTCCACTCCAACAGGATTTGTTACTCTTCGAGAACAACAGCTTCAAATGTTCTACTGACTGTCTGATCGGTTGTTATAAATTCAATAAGATACTTTCCAGGTGACAAGTCATATTCGTATCTAGCTTTTATGACTGATTTTGCATAAGTACCCTGTACGGTAAAATATCCTGCAATTGTCTCAAGTGGCATCATATCAGAACTAACATTTAATGTATTCCCATTTTCATCTGTCAAATTCATTTTAGCGTAATCTGTGAAATAAAACACAGATTTTTCACTGGCATTACAATCATAACAATAGTATGTACTGAATGAATCTGGTGAGGATTTAACATTGAATATTACAGAACCAGCCGAAAGACGCGCCGAATCAGCATATAGAGAATTTAAAATAGTAATGGACTGGTTATCCGAAATCGTATCCGTAACACCGGCATATTTCAAACCATATACGATCGTAGTATCAGTACCGGAAACAATCTCAATCTTCTCTACAATTGCCGGTACTATATCAGTAATCAGTGTATCACTAAAAATTGCCGCTGCCAATGTGTCGATCGCCAGCATTTCGTATTTTTCAGTCTTAAAGCCGCTATCGAGACTCTCTACAATACTATCACAACTGATCACTAAAAAGACTAATATAAAGAAGGATAACAGCCCGAATTTTAACATTATATTTTTCAACATCTTATGACTCCTTCATTCTATTCAATTTATTTATCGTATTATCACAAATTTTCGATATGTTGATTCACCTTTGGGAATTAGTAACTCACCGGTATTTATATCCTTAATATCTTCCGGAACTTCAAAGTGAGCAATATAAACGCCGCTCACAACGATTTGACGTGATGATGTAATTAAATCCCAGCGGGCGTCTCCGCTGCCCTCATGGTTAATTGTATAAATCAAATCCCCACGTTCAGTAAAAATCCTGATCTTACATGTTGCCGGGAGATTAAGGAACATGATCTTATTATATTCACCAACATACTGCAGACTTCTGTTACGAATATTATAAGGATTGGGCACAACTCGTATTTCCGTCATAGTTTCTGATGGCGGCTTTAGCAAATATGCGCCTTTATTTGTTCTGGTCCAGAATGGACTACTATGAAACGGAATACCATTGTTGGTCGTTCCATTGTCATATGAAACTATATAGTAATAATATGACTGTCCCCGAAAAGCAGTGTAATCGGATAGCTCATTGACCAAATTTCCATCACTGATATTCAAGTCGGCAATCTCATGATAATTTGAATCCATTTCACCTAATGCACGGTATATTTTATAACCTTCAAACCGTTCATGACTTTCGGCATTATTCGTCCAGCTCAGGAATATTCTGTTTCCCTGAGATTCCACCATAAAGGTCGCCGGCGGATCCGGCGGCATCTGATCTCCCAAATCCAATTCGTTCTCCCAGAGATTCATTGCAGTCCGGAATGTTTTTAATAACGAGTCCTTGCCGGTATATACCCAGGCATTTTTATATTCATTGGCATCATCGACAGAACTTAAGGATGCTGTGATTAGAGGATGATCCGGAACATCAGGATCGGGCATCTCGACGCTAACTGCTTCACCTTTAATAGCCACTTTATACCAATTCTTTCCGACCTTATGAGCAGTTATGCGATCAAGACCGGCGGCACACTCCGCCAGAACGATCCGAACACTGTCACCGGGAGCCATGGTATAGGGACCAAATGCTATTGCCTGTGAATATCCGCCACCACCAACATCGGCATCAATATTCGGATAACCGCCACCGACTTCTTCAGCCTGACTTTTTTCAGGATAGCCGAAGGAACAATAATCTTCATATTCGCCTTTCATTCGAACTTCACTGAACTGGCTATTGCTTGTAGTTGCCTGAGCGTTTGATTCAATTTTTACAGAGGTGTAGGGCTGATCGACATCATCGACATCTGTATTGACGTCCACATCGGCATGCAGAGCAACAACACCAACAAATTGAGTCGCTCCGAGTCTTCCATCGGCTTTGTAACCCAATGCGTTAGGTGATCCGATATTATCATAAGTCGCCTCCGAATGGTAGCCGTGCCACGAATAAAATCCTCTAATGACATCGCCATTAGCATGAGTTTCATCGACGCCAAAATCAAATTTGTACATGAGATTATCGGATGGGTACAGTGATTCTGTTTTAAGATTCAGTGGATTTTCACCAATAGCTTCATTCATGGTATTTTTACCCCAGCGCATATCACGGATCGTGCCCCAGCCGGGATTACCAACCCAGTTAATCACGGTGCCCTCTACGGTTCCTTCAAAGGAAATAGCAATACGGTATTGCCAGTGAAAAAAGACGTCTTCCAGGGTTTGGTTGTGGGTAATGGAACCGTCTTTACTACAGATTCCGGTGTTGGTAAATACAAATTCCTGAATATGAAAATTATCATGATTCTGCTGACCGTAAGCATAGATCCTGCGAACACCACTGATACCTGTTGAGGTATGAAATCGGTTTAGTAAAACCCTATCCGCTTTTAACGTCGGATCAACAATCTCAACGACATCATCATATTCAAGGTCGGTTGCGAGAACACCGTCAACGAATACATCCGGATGAGCAATACGTCCTTTCATTAATAACCCGATGCCTGACTCATCATAAGGAATTGGCATCACTTCATTCTGTTCAATTTCAGGTCGTGGACGAGGTCCGCAATGGGCGACTTTATGCGAAAAGACTGTTCCGGCAATCGGATCGTCATAGTTCTTCAGAGCAATCCAGAATCCTTTGGCTGCCTGGCAGTCCTGGTTAAACCAGAAGGCGGGCCAGCGCAGACCAAACTGTTGTGTACTGCCATAATCTTCTTCAGGTTCACAACCGTGTTCCTGATAAAAATTATGCAGATTCCCAATATTGATCCACTTTGCTGCGGCGCCATATATGGTATTATAAGAAACCAGCATAAACAACAAGACACAAACCACGGTTATAATCCGAATGAATCTTCTTATGAGATCATTTTTCATAATAAACCCTTTATTTCTTTATTTGATTTTCCCATTACGATTTTCACTAATTCGATTAACTACAATTCATAAGAAATCCGAATGCCAAAAAACACGTCACGAGGAGACAAAAACATAAATGCTTCATTGGCAGGATTGAAAATGTAGGCTTTATCATCAAGGATTTTCTTAATTTGGGATTTACTGACTATATCATAAACACCATCTTCGTTTAACTGGACATAATCATCAAAATCCTGTATAGTCGATGCAGGGAGATTAACAGAACCATCATCGTTATATATGTAATTAACAGTGTAACCAGTCATGTCAAAAGAGGTTTGGTCTATTTGACTAAGGGAAATCTGGTCAATTAAATAGATCATTAGCCGATCGCCTGTAAAATTATCGCTGATTTTAAAGACATAGTCCATAGGTTGATATTCTACATCAAAAGGACGGTAATCGCCTAATCTATCATCGCCGGCAATATATTTTTCTCCAAGTTCATCATAGACTTCCTTTGGAAAATGAAGTGATTCGGTATATTGTGTATAAATTGACGGCGTCAGGTATGAATCGCCCCAACCTGTAGTAGAAAAATGTTTAAAGTTGAAGACATTATAAATATCCGCCATGGCGGTGATTCTGAGTTTATTGAATGTGACCGTTTTTGCGATTTTCATATTCACGTTGTAGGTATCTTTCCACCGGACATTGTAGGTCACTCCAAATACGTTTCCGAAGGTTGCATAACTTCCGGCAAGCCAGTATCCGGTAAATGACATATCCCAACCACCGAACAATAACTGGTTCATCTGATTTCTTGCCTCGTACCGGGGTGTATGCAAAGCAATATTAAAATTAAGTCTGGGCCGCGGAAGTGGTTTATACTGTTCTTGTGTAGAAACGTTCAACTCATATTGCCGCTGAAGCGATGGATTCTCATATTGACTTCTGACCCCAAAATGACCATCGGAGTAAACGGCATATGTATAATTGACAAATCCCGTTACCCAGTCACCCCTGTTTTTTCTCATCTCAATTTCTAAACCACGAACATCTTGATAAAAGTTATTCGCATACTGTGAATAGCTAACAGTATTATCGGCGCTCTGATAGGATATTGTGCCGGATTGATCGGATTTATCTTTATAATAAGCGGCAACATGAAAGAGATACTGATCAAATAAGGCATGGTCATATCCGAGCTCGTACGAAATAGTTTTTTCCATTGGAAGTTCGGGATTACCATAAAGACTCATTTGTCCACCGGTTACACGGCGTATTCCAAACAGTTCATCCGGTTGAAAGCGCTGACGCATATGCCCATAGTTGAAATATAATTTGGAGTTTACCGTGATGGGATGATTGATTCCTAATCTCGGTAAGAAAGTCAGCGTCTTCTCAGCTTTAAATCTTTCCAAATCATCATCTGTATCTTTTTTATAATTAGAGGAAAATAGCGATTTATCATAGAGATTCAGATCGTACCAGTCAGTGTTTGGATCGAAGTATTCCACACGCAATCCAAGAGTTGCAATCCAGCCTTCGTATTCAAGTTTATCCTGTAAATAAGCTCCAATTTGCCATGGACTCTTTTCCCATTTGGAATAGGGTCTTCCGACAGGCAGATCAGGATTGACCGCGCCGTAATTCATCTTGTAATTCCAGTAGTTAATTACAAAACCGAATTTGATCTGATTTTGCTGATTCGCCTGGTTGACCATATCAAACCGAACATTGAATCGCGATGTTTCTGAGGAATCTCTTGAATTACTTTTCGCGCCCATCATAAATCCATCAATGCTCTTTGATGCAAGAGCCGTCTCAAAACCCCAGGGAGCCTCGTCTACAAGAAAAACAGCGTCGCCGGGAAAAATATCTTTATCCGGTTCTGTATCCCGCACCGTTCCCGGTCCGGTCAAATAGGATGTGCCGGCATATTCAATTGCCGCTTCATAAAATGATTTTTGACTTAAAATATGGGTCAGCTTACCGGCAAAGACACGGTTGCTGATATCTGTGGCACAATAATACTCAGGATAAAATATCTTGCTACGTTGCTGGGAGCTGCTGCCAAACATGCTGGCAACTCCCCATATCGATGAAAACCAGGTAGGTTGACCGGTACCACTTGATGATACTGTCTTGGTTTCTTTCATGAAAGTAGTAATCTGAAGTTTTATTTTATCGGTAATATCCGAAGTAATCTTATTATTCCATGACCAGTCATTATATGCATCCCGTTTTAATGGAATAAGGAACATCTCTTTTTCAGAACGGAATGAAGAATAAAATCGAAGATCTCCGAGCATTTCACTGACAAAAGGAATCGGACCGCCAACTCCCAGATCAATGTTAAAATCCGGTTCTACAATATCCCCTTGCCGGCGATGCTGCCACTGAAACAGTCGCTGGGCTCCGGTGGGAGTTAAATCATCGTTCGGATCATTGTTGGATAATAGTTCCTGTGAAACCGCATTCCATCCCTCGAAAGAAGGATAATGGGCTCGCATATATTTATCCCATGGCGACTGATAGTATTCACCGTCGTTATTGTTGTCAACGAAGGGTTCACCTTCATCCCAAATTTGGTTACTATTCAAATCGGTAAAATCTTCACTGATAGTTCCATCCCAGCAAACATCATCATCCAAAAACGGTCTCATATAGATAGAATTAGGATCGTAAATGGAAATACCAAAATGTTTTGAGGCCGGCGGACTGTGTTTGTAATTCAGATTGAAAGTATATTTTTGACTGCTGCCTTCTTTTGTAACTACATTCACAACGCCAGCTTGCAGATCGCTGTATTCGGCACTGAAGCCACCGGACTGGATCATGATCTCCTGCACCGAGCTTAATGGAATACCGGAAATAGGCCTGCCGGTACGGTCATCTTTTAACGAAACTCCATCTATAAGCATAGCCAGCTCGTCTTCGCTACCCTTCCGGATGCTGAGCCCCTCAACGCCGGCCTGTAAGCCAATAACTCCCTCAACGCTCGTAACCGGTAAATCATCAATTTCTTCGGTAGAAATATTTACCTGACTTGAAGCTACATCCATTTTAATGATCCTACGTTCGGCGACTACAATGACCTCTTCACCTCTGATCGATTCTACACCCAGTTCAAAATTATTATTGGTTGTCAGGTCGACATTGACACGGACGTCTTCAATACTTAATGTAGCATATCCGATCATCATTGCATTTACGGTGAATCTACCCGGAGGAATATTCAAGATGGAATAATTCCCATCCATATCTGTAGCGGCTCCCATTGATGTGCCTTCGACAATCACGTTCACTCCGGCTAAAGGTTCACCGGTATCCTTATCTGTAACGCGACCGGCAATCTTCCCTGTAGTACCGGCAATTAACATTAACGTACTTAAAAACAGCACACATAGCAATAAAGTGAATATCTTTCTCATTTGCTATATCTCCATTTTATAATTTTTTGAATTTAACACTTGCTCCTCTGTAAAAAAAACAATGCCTGTTTTCAGGCATCATTATTAAAGAAAAATTTGGTGTTTTGGGTAAAATTCCAGGTCGAGACAGATAATGAGCAAATTTGATTACCGACCAAAGAAGCGATAATTATTTCGGGAACTGAAGCATACAAACTCATAAATACATCCCTAATATCGTTATCAATTTTACTCTCAGAATTTATATTCCTCACAAATCCAAGTCAAGTGTTAATTTAGTCAAATTACTAACTAAAATTTAGTAAACCTTTCAGAACATTTTATAGTGCGCCCAGATCGGGCTTGTCCATGCCATCTCTCCGTCTTCCTGAACAACTCGCACGTAATACCAATGTTTTCCGGGCTGGAGATCGTTATCAACATATGTACATTTTACGCCTTTCCCTTCTTCACGGTCTTTTCCTAACCTGGACAAGCCCCTGTACACTTCGTTACCGGGCAGACAGAACCAAAAAATGACAAAAATATTTTATAAATCCCGGTGGGCCGGGACAGAGGACACAGAGAATTATTAAATGTATAACAAACATGTATCCAAACCGAAACTGCTGACACATTTAAGACAAACACTTTTTGGAAAAAGTTTTCTGATAAACCCCGTGAGATAATATTGTAAACACATATGTTTAAGCAAGAGTTTTTTAATTTACTAAAATTATAGAATTAACAAAGATAATGAGAGTATCTAACGGGGTAAACTCTGCGTACCTTTGCCTCATGGAGATCCCGTTGGGACGATCTTTGTCCCGATTTATCGGGATTAAAATCTTCTTTACCCCGTGTAATCTGTTGTTTTTCTTTTTGTCTGTTATACTTTTTTTCATTT
>JADHWC010000113.1 GCA_016783665.1 Fidelibacterota bacterium
GAGCATCTTTTGAGCTTGTTTATAGATTATTTGAGGTTGAACCAAATAATCAAATTCACTCAAATCTCTCTGACAGGAAAAAAGTAATAAAACCGCAAATATGAAAAATAAAATCCGTTTCATCTTCTCCTCCTTATAATTCCGTCATATATTTCAGGCTCATAACGCAAGACAAATCCATGCGCAATCCGGGAGCCTTTCATCCCATACATAAATCCCCGCAAGAGGATTAACATGAATAACATCCGGTAAAACCGGTTAGTAGTACCATGACCCAAATATAATCGGTTTATTTATGGCAATAAAGATTTTTCCATTGAAAAAATATCCTGACTCATTGAGTTCCCTTTGGGGTAGATCCTGTCTATCCGATTGAATTCTATGAATTGAAAATTTATTTTTAAAACCCTTTCATTTTCGATTTCAAAACACTTAAATTTCTAAAGTTTTTAATGAATTGTAGAGAGAATATGCGTATCGGCATCAGACGTGAAGACAAAAACCAATGGGAAGCCCGTGTTCCGTTAATACCGGATCATATTCGGGATTTACGGGATCATTTCACTGTTGAATTTTTTATTCAACCATCGACAATAAGAGCATTTTCAGATGAGGAATACAGAAGCGCAGGCGCAGTAGTGCAGGAAGACTTGTCAAATTGCGATATTGTGTTCGCCGTTAAAGAAATACCCGTTGAGTTTTTCCTTCCTGGCAAAAAATATGTCTTCTTCTCACACACGATCAAAGGTCAATCCTACAATATGCCCTTACTCAAGCGTATGGTTGATCTTAATACCACGCTCATCGATTATGAAAAAATTGTTGATAATCGGGGCAGACGGCTGGTTTTCTTCGGCAGATTTGCCGGTATTGCCGGAATGATCGATTCTTTCTGGGCATTAGGCAGCCGGTTAACCAACGAAGGTCATCATACAATTTTCAGTGACTTACAACAGGCATTGAACTATCCCAGCCTCGAAGCGGCAAAAGATACGTACAGGAAAAAGGGAAAACAGTTAACTGCTGAGGGTCTTCCGGATAAGTTGAGTCCAATGATTTTGGGGTTCGCCGGGTATGGAAATGTTTCCAGAGGGGCGCAGGAGATGTTCGATCTGTTTCCCTTCATTGAGCTCAAACCGGAAGAACTTGAATCATTCTATAAAGAAAAAAATTATTCCCGTCGTCATCTGTATAAAGTTGTTTTTAAAGAAGAGCATCTGGTTCAGCCCAAAGATTCGAATTCAAATTTCGATCTTCAGGATTATTACAATCATCCTGAAAAATATGAATCAAAATTCGAACAATATTTGCCCTATTTATCGGTTCTGATTAATGCAATTTACTGGGATACAATGTATCCAAAACTGGTCACCCGGAAATATCTGAAAGAGCGCTGCGAATCCGGGGCTGGTCTTCCTCTCAAAGTCATCAGCGACATTACCTGTGATATCGACGGTTCCATCGAATGCAATCTCAAAGAAACCGATTCGGGAAACCCGGTTTATGTTTATGATCCAATTAAAGAGGATATTCAGTACGGTACGGAAGGAAATGGACCGGTTGTTCTGGCGGTTGACAATTTGCCCTGTGAACTCCCAAAGGAATCATCAACTGTTTTCAGCAACGTGTTAAAGGATTTTATCCCCGTGTTAATAAAAACCGATTTTACAAGAAATTTTGAAGCAGTCAATCTGCCGCCGGAATTAAAAAAAGCGACTATTTTATATAATGGCGAGTTTACTCCTGATTTTATCTATATGCGAGATTTTATAAAGAACCCGGACAAGCCCCTGTACACTTCGTTACCGGGCAGGCAGAGCTAAAAAGTAAGTAATGATCAATAAGAGTAATAGTATTGGCGCTATAATCTCAAAAGCGATACAGGATGTTGAGCGAAGCGAAATCCCGATTTATCGGGGCTGGATGCTGGATAATGATATAATTTTTCTTTATAAAAATAGAAGTAAATTTTTAAAAACTCAAGGAGAGAGAGTATGAAAAATGTTTTGGTTTTGGGAGCAGGACTGGTTTCACGACCGCTGGTCAGGTATCTGTTAAATGTTCCGGAATTCAAAGTGACTGTTGCCAGCCGTACAGTCAGTAAAGCCGTTAAATTAATCGACGGACATCCGCGTGGCGAAGCTCAGGCGCTGAATGTCAAAGACGACGCCCAGCTGGAAGAACTGGTAAAAGAGTGCGATCTGGCGATCAGTTTGTTGCCTTATGTCTATCACGTCAAGGTTGCCGAACTGTGCATCAAGCACAAGAAAAACATGGTAACGACATCTTACATCAGCGATGCAATGAAAGCGCTGGATCAGAGAGCCAAAGACGCCGGTATTATTATTCTGAATGAGATCGGTGTTGATCCCGGCATTGATCACATGTCCGCAATGCGCATAATTCACGCGGTGGAAAACAGCGGCGGCAAAGTTATCAGTTTCCGCTCATATTGCGGTGGATTACCGGCGCCGGAAGCCAATGATAATCCCTATGGATACAAATTTAGCTGGAGTCCCCGCGGCGTCTTAATGGCAGGTTGCAATGATGCCAAGTATATGAAAGACGGAGAAATCGTTGAGATCGAAGGTAAAGACCTTTTCAGAAATCACTGGCTTCTTCATATCGAAGGCGAACCGGAATTTGAAACCTATCCGAACAGGGATTCTCTTCCCTATATTGAGACATACGGGCTAAAAGACGTTAAAACAATGTTCCGAGGCACGATCCGCAACACCGGCTGGTGTAAAACATTGATCTGCATCGCTCGTCTTGGCGTTCTCGATGAGACCGAACGCGACGATCTGAAAGGTTTTACTTACAACGATCTTACCCGTCGTCTCGTTAGCGCATCAGAAGGTGTTAGCACCCGTGAAGCCACAAAAATATTCCTCGGCGAGGATTCTTCCGAAGAAGTTCTCGATCGCCTGGAATGGCTGGGACTTTTCAGCGACGATCCGCTTCCGGAAGAAAATACATATATAGATATTATGACAGCACGCTTCCTCGAAAAAATGCCCTATAAAGAGGGCGAACGCGACATGATCGTGCTCTATCACGACTTTTTAGCCGAGTGGACCGACAAGAAAAAACGCATCACCTCAACACTCGTTGATTACGGTATTCCCCATGGTGATTCCTCAATGTCAAGAACCGTCAGTCTGCCGGCGGCAATTGCGACCCGTTTAATTCTTCAGGACAAGATCGATATCACCGGCGTTCATGCTCCGGTTCTTCCGGCAATCTACAATCCCGTTCTCGATGAACTGGAAACCATGAACATCGTCTGTAAAGAGAAAGAATACGCTTTATAAACAACTTTTTTAAATGGTATCAGAAACCGTCCGGGTTGAATAATCCGGACGGTTTTAATAATAACCACCATGTCTTACTCGTTACAAAGCCCCAGCTTTGTAACAAAAATTACATCTTTCGCCAATATTCTATTTTGTAAGAGCAATCAGAACATCTGATGAAACATTATACCTCCGAATTCTACCAGCTCGCTCAAACGATACAAATCTTGCTTTTAACAAATGGGAAAGCAATCTTGAAAGATTTGGTAAAGATAAGCTTGTCTTACTGCTAAGGATAGATGGTGAAATTCCCGGATTTTCAGCGATTTCCTCCAATACCATTTTTTCTCTTCTTGTAATATTATTCTGTCTTAGTTTATCTTCAACTTCTCTTTTAATTATAGGTAATGCAATATCAGTAGTAATTTGCTCTATTAATAGATGATCTGAGACTGAATGAATCAACCTTGTGGAGAATCCAAATATTTGACGTATCCTTCCATTCGTAGCGTGATACAAAATTTCTATAAGATTATCAGAAAGAGGTTTAAGGTAATTTTCCTTTTGAGCAAACTTTTTCAGGCGTTTATTAATTGTTAAATATACCTCATCAAGAGTTAGAGGTTCAATTATACAATCGTAAGATATTATGTCATCAAGACGATCAACTTTGTCTGATATACAGCTTCGCAAGCCCGAATCACCCACAAGAATCCATGTATACCCCTCTATTTGAAGTATGTCGCGAATATCATTTAAAAATAGTATAAGTTGTTGAGAAGAAAAAAGTACATCTATATCCAAATTATTCAACTGAATAATAGTATCTTTATTGAAACCAGATACCTCAACCAGTTTTTTGATTTCCAACAAGTGTTGAATAAGTGTTGCTGTAGGATACAATTGAGGCATGATGACATTAGTTTGCTTGTTAATCCCTATTCCTCCTCCGGTTCCTACTACACTAAGTTGAAGTGAAATATTTCGATATGTCTCTCTAATCTGATGAGCGATCAACTTTATTTCGTTATACCTGTCTTTGTATTTGTCCGGAATCTTCCCTTCTAATTCCCAGATTAATGAAGAAAAAACATTAGCGATAAGAATTTCTTCATTCCAACCATTTCCAACCGATAATTCTCGGACAGGTGTAAGATTTTTCCCTTTTAACTCTTTTTGAAATCTAATATAATTTCCAAAAGATGTAGTGCCAACTCCTCTTTTTCCCTCCACTATAACAATGCTTTTTTCACTAATGACATTACCGGCTCTTTTTACTTTGTTTTTTCTACCTACGAACAGGTCCAGATTCTCCTTATCAATTGGAGATGTTGTATATGGATTTTGTTTTAACCTCCATCTTTCAAAAATTGACATTTTTTTGTTCCTTTCAATACTTAACATATAGTAAAATATTTTTGTTAATTAACAACATCATGTTAATTATAAGAATTTTTGTAATTTTTGTCAAGGGTAAAGTTATTTCAAATTTAATACTGCATTACAATAGTAAAACTTTATTAATATTTAACATGAGGTTACAGAATATTGTTAATTAACGTACTTTTGTTAATTGTTAAGGTTTGTAATTAATTTACAAGAATAATGGTAACTGTCCAACTGAGCCGTCTGTTTTACAAACAGCAAAATAACTTGTATAAATTCATAGATTATTTTACATAATTTCCCTATTATTAGAGTGTTAAATATTGAGGAAAAAATGGAACGAAAATTTATCAAAGATTTTCAGGAAAATTTGACCGTATCCGGGTTCTTTGCCGTGTTTTCCAAAGACCTGCGCAAGACAAAAACCGATAAGGAATATCTCGATCTGACATTGATTGATAAAACCGGATCAATCAATGCCAAGATCTGGGATAAGGTCGGTGAATTTTCCGACAAATTCGAAAAAGGTGATCCCGTCGCTGTTAAAGCTAATGTCACGTCATATAATAATGAACTGCAATTGAAGATCGATTCCATCCGCCGGGTAATTCCGGATCAGGATAAAGACTTCGGATTTAATTATGCCGATCTGATTCCCACAACTGAAAAAGATATTGAGAAGATGTGGAACGAAATTCAAAGCGCGATTCAATCGATAGAAAACCAGAATATCAAGCGTATTGTTCTGGATATTTACAATGAGCACGAAGAAACAATTAAAACCCACCCCGCTTCCATGATCTTACATCATGCCGTTCGAGGCGGTCTGCTTGAGCATACTTACTCAATGCTTAACATTGCCGATGGGATTTGTCGGAATTATACTGAATTGGATCGCGATCTCGTTATCAGTGGAATTTTACTGCATGATATTGGAAAACTGGTCGAACTGGAACCCGGTTTGGCAACGACTTATACCGACAGCGGCAATTTTGTCGGACATATCGTGCTGGGCAGAGACATTTTATTAAAGTCTATATCAAAAATCGATGATTTTCCGAAACTCCTCAAACTGAAAATGGAACATATGATCCTTTCGCACCAGGGAAAACTG
>JADHWC010000114.1 GCA_016783665.1 Fidelibacterota bacterium
GAAATTCGTGGCTAACTTTCATATAAAGGCTTATGAAAAATTTTACGATTAATGTATATTTCACTAAATGAAGCGATTTATTGAAAAATGTATCTCCTTTAGTGGCGCCTGGATCGGCGCCAGATATATATATCGGGAACTGTTGTTTCCCTTCTTTTTTTCCATTGGCGTGGTGACATTTGTCCTGCTGGCTAATTTTCTGATAAAGTCAGTTGACAGGCTGCTGGGTAAAGGATTGCCGGGGGCGGTGATTTTCGAATTTTTATACTTGAACCTCGCCTGGATTATCGCTATGTCGATTCCCATGGCGGTGCTGGTTGCTTCGCTGATGGCATACGGCAGGCTGGCGGAAGACAATGAGATCACGGCAATGCGCGCCAGCGGCATTAGCTTCCTGACGATTTTGGGACCTGGTATCATTTTTGGATTTATAGTGGCGGTTTTTATGGTGTTTTTCCATAATAATATCCTGCCGGATTTTAACCATAAAGCCAGATTACTGTCGGGAGATATTTACCGGAAGCGTCCCGGGTTGAATATTGAACCAGGGTATTTTATGGATGATATTCCCGATTACTCCATTTATGTCAAAGAGAAATCCGGGGATCATTTACGGGAATTGACAATTTACAGCAAAGACTCGCACTCGGTCCAAACGACCATTTATGCGGATAGCGGGTATGTGGAGGTTGACGGGAACACAGTTCTTTTTATGCTTTATTCCGGTGAGATTCACGAACTGGACCTGGAAAACCTGGAAGACTACCGGCGAACTGATTTTCAAAAACACCGCATCGCCATACCGGTAGATAATCTGATGCTGGAACGCCGGGAATCTGCCCGGAGGGGCGACCGGGAAATGACTATTGGTATGATGCGGGAGAATGTGAAAAAATATACACGGGAACGCGACAAAATCTTTGGCAAAATCCAGAAATTAATCGAAAAAGAGCTGGATACAACAGTTGTACTCAATGCGAACGAAATGAAAAAAGTCATTGATTTGAAGAGAGAGCAAAACCTGACAAATTTATCATCTACGGCAGCTAAAACTAAAAACCGCCGGTTGAATTCCATTTATACCAGGCTAAAAGGTGAATTTAAACTGGCAAAGAGCTATCAGAAGCAGATCAACAAGTATGCAGTCGAAATCCACAAGAAATTTTCCATTCCCTTTGCCTGTATTGTATTCGTTTTACTGGGCGCTCCATTAGGAGTCATGACCCGGCGCGGAGGCATCACAATGGCAGCCACGCTAAGTATTATTTTCTTTTTGACCTATTATGTATTTTTAATCGGTGGAGAGGAGCTGGCTGATATGGTGATCATTTCGCCCTTCTGGGCGATGTGGACTCCCAATATCCTGCTGTCGCTGGTGGGCGCCTATTTGATTTATTACGCAACCTGGGAGCAGAAGGTAATGGATTTTTCCAAGTTGTTCAGGATATTCAAACGAAAATCCAAACAGATAAAACAAATCTAATTCTATTTAAACGGAGTATATCATGATCCCCACAGATTTCATCGAAAAAAAGAAAATGGGTAATGAACATACAGCGGATGAGATCAAAGATTTTATCGGCGCATATGTCAAGGGGGATGTTCCTGATTATCAGATGGCTGCCTGGCTGATGGCGGTCAATTTTCAGGGAATGACCGATCGTGAAACCATTGCACTGGTGGACGTCATGCTGCACTCCGGTGAAACTATCGATTTATCTCATGTCGAAGCATTCAAGGTGGATAAACACAGCACCGGAGGCGTAGGCGATAAAGTTTCCCTGATCCTGGCGCCGCTTGCTAATGCAGTAGGATGTGTCGTGCCGATGATATCCGGTCGGAGCCTGGGGCATTCCGGCGGAACGCTGGATAAACTCGAAAGCATCCCGAATTTTAATGTAATGCTGCCGAAAAAGGAATTTATCCGGCTCGTAGAGGAATACGGTCTGGCGATGGGCGGACAGACTAAGGAACTTGTGCCGGCAGATAGAAAAATGTACGCCCTGCGGGATGTAACCTCCACAGTCAAATCAATTCCGCTGATCTGCGGCAGTATTTTAAGTAAAAAAATTGCAGAAGGTATCGATGGTCTTGTTCTGGACGTCAAAACCGGCAACGGCGCCTTTTTATCCGAATACAATCAGAGTCAGCGATTGGCTAAACAGTTGAAAAATGTAGGTCAGCAGTTTGGGTTAAAGGTCAAGGCGGTTATCACCGATATGAATCAACCCCTCGGAAAAGCCGTCGGTAACTGGCTTGAAGTAGTGGAATCCATTGATGTGTTGAAAGGCGGCGGACCGGCTGATCTGATGGAAGTTACCTTACATCTGACCGCCTGGATGGTGGTGATGTCCGGCATTGAGAAAAACTTCGATAAAGCGTTGCGGTTGCTTGAAAACACCATTCGGTCCGGAAAAGCATTTGAAAAATTTCTGATGATGGTGGAAAAACAGGGCGGTGATATTAACATGATTCAACATCCGGAAAAGTACAAGCAGGCGGCAGTTATTAAACCGGCGCTGTCCGGTCAGAGTGGCTATGTTAAAGAAATTGATTCATATACAATCGGCATGACGGCGCTGTCACTGGGTTCCGGACGCAAGAATTTGCAGGATGTGATCAAGCCGGAAGTCGGGATCATGATTGAGAAAAAAATCGGTGAGCATGTTGAAAAAGGAGAACTCCTTGCTGTAATTCATGCTCCTGATACGAATTCCTTTGAACAAGCGCGCAAGCAGGTATTGGACGCTATTGTTATATCTGATACAAGGGTATCACCGCTGCCGCTTTTTTATGAGACGTTTTAATTTTTTCCGTTGCAATTAGCACATTTTTTTGGTTAATTCACAATAACTACATATTGGGCAATGAGTCTGTTCTTCGCCGGCGCTTGTTTTTTGGAATAGTATCTTCAGATTTTTGCTCATGTGAATTGTACCAGGAATCCGAAAAATTACGATCTGTTGATACTATTGAAATTGTTCTATAAAGGAGAAATCCAATGAAAATATTTAACATGTTTGTTGTTTTTACACTGTTTTTGCTGCTTGATATTATTCAGGCACAGGTTGATCCTGATTTAGAACGATATGTAAGAATCGGTGAGTTACAGAGTTTGTTTTCGAGTTATGGGGCAGAACGGGCCTGGAATAACTCTTATTATGAAGGCTTAATCTGGCCGTCTCTGTATCCTATGCAGGATAATGCGGTCATTGAGCGCTTATGGATTGCCTGTAAAGATTTTACAGATAACAATAGTGTGAATTATCCATATTATGGGATTTATTTTTCAAAAGGCTATGTCGATATGAGTTTGTTTCCGGTTGAATTAAAACAGATTGCCCGTAGCCATTTACCCGATGTTTATGTAAATGGAATAAAAAGACAGACCGATGAGGATGAACAGGTTGATGAATACGATCCGAATTTGTTGGCAGACCGGGTAATCATTAATGTAGTGAATACCTCCCTGGGTTTGACGATGACCAGGAAAATCTATGCCTTTTCTCATCCCAATCACGATGACTATTTCATCAAAGAATATACCTTTCAAAATACCGGGAATACCGATTATGATGCAGAAATTGAGCGAACAGAAACTTTACAAGATGTGCGTATTGGAAAACTGCCTCGTTATAGTACCAGTCGAGAGGGTGCGGCAAATAGCGATAATCAACAAATGTGGGGCAAGCATTCCTGGATTTCTAAACGAGGAGAAAATTATACCGATCACGCCCTCGATGCAATTGTCGATGATTATACGATAGCCGACTGGATCCGCTGCGGTTTCAGCTGGGCCGGACAATCGGAGTACTATAATTATGATATTATCGGAGCACCAATTATTAATGATTTTGAAAATGCTCGTTTGTCAGCGCCCCAGTTTGCCGGAATTGCCGTGTTGCATGTTGATAAAAGTTCAACAGATTCACATGACGATCCGCAACAACCGGCGATCCTTGGCTGGCATGCAGGTGACACTTATCCATATGTAGGTAATCTGAATCCATCTGATTCACTTAGTATGCATCAATTATGGGATTTTCTTGCAGGTACTCCTTATTCGGCTGCCAGTCGAGGCGGGTCCGATCGTATGGATGAGAGCAATCTTGCATCAATAACAGATCGTGTTGATCCATATACTGTTCATGGGGATGGAGGGGGAACGGGTATCTGGATTGGCTATGGTCCTTTTAATCTGGTACATGGTGAGAGTGTAACTATTGTGGAAGTCGATGGTGTTAATGGCTTAAATCGAGAAAAATGCATTGAGATTGGTAAAAAATGGTTAGAAGCCTGGCAAAAGCCATATCAGATTTATACCTTTGAATTGCCTGATGGTTCAACAATCACCGGGAAATATAATGACGGTGTCGGCAATGCGGCGGATGTTTATAAGAATTACTGGTTTTATACGGGAATGGATTCAATTTTGTTGACATTTAGCCGGGCAAAGCGGAACTATGATTCCGGGTTTGCTATTCCTGATGCACCTCAACCGCCAATGACATTTGAGGTTTTGTCGGATACAAATAGCATCATACTTAAATGGGACAACAGCGCAGAATTATATTCTGATTTTGCCGGATATCGGATTTATCGACGAACGAAAAATTATAAATTCACATACAATCCATTTGAACTAATTTTTGAATGTGGCCAGGGTACTGATTATCCAACTGTAGTTCATGAATTTATTGATCTGACTGTAGAAAATGGTATAGACTATTTGTACAGTATAACTGCCTTTGATAATGGTAATTCTAATAATAGCAGGCGGATTGAAAGCAATATCCATGCAACTATGCCGGATAGTTGGATTCAAACAGGTGAGCCTGTAATACTTCAGGACGTATATGTCAGTCCCAGCGGAAGCGACAATAATGATGGATTAACCCTGGAGACGCCTTTTAAAACGATTCACTTTGCAATTCAAAAGATTCAACCGAATGAGATAAATCCTCTGACAATTTATCTGGCAGAATGGGAATACAGTCCCTCAGCAACCGGAGAACAATTTCCGCTCGACGCAAAAAGTTACCTGACTCTTAAGGGTGTCGGTAAAATGAAGACGATTTTAAATGCTGAGGGTACAAATGGTGTCGTGCAGTGCAGTGATGTTGAAAATTTCAGCCTTGAAGATTTATCGATAATAAACGGTTATGCGGGCAATGGCGGTGGTATATATGCAGCCGTATCAAAAATATTCATGTCCGGTGTACGAATAACACAAAACCATTCGAATTACTATGGAGGAGGACTATATAATTTTTTCTCTGAAATTGAATTTGATAAGACCAATCGCTGTGATGTTTTTAATAATTATGCAGTCAACCCCGGCGGTGATATCTATCGCTCGAATTTTACTGATGAAAGTATTGTATATCTGGATACTTTTACGGTTCAAACAGCTTCACCATATCAAATGTATCCTCCAATAATTCAAATCGATTTTATTAATGCAAAAGAGGAACAGATTGATGCTGACTTATTTGTCAGCCCGATAGGAAATGATAATAACTCTGGTTTAACGACAGATCAGCCGTTTAAATCATTTAGATCGGTGATGACGAAAATTTATGCCGATTCCACTCATCAGCATACAATTTATCTAAACCCCGGTGTGTATTCGGCTACAGATTCAGATTACTCAAATATGGTTTTTTGTAGAGACTTTGTTTCGCTCAAAGGTCAACCGGATCAAATCACTACATTAGATTCAATATCATTAAGGTGTGATTTTATTAAAAATGTATCCATCAGTGATTTAGTAA
>JADHWC010000115.1 GCA_016783665.1 Fidelibacterota bacterium
ACCGCGATTCTTGAAAATTGCCAGCCAGGGTTCGAAAAACCCATATTTGGCGCGATCCAGCTGTAAAATATAGGTGCCGAGGGAAACCAGGACAACACCGAAAATTCCCAAAGGCGATAAATGTTCACCCAATACGATTGCAGGGATAATTAGCAGAAAGATCGGAGACAAGCCGAGATAGGGAACCGTTAGCGATAACGGCGCAATCTGGATCGCCCGCATGTATAAAAATGTGGTCACTAAATCTATTGCCACGCATAAAGACATTGCGCCCCAGAAACCGGACTTCAGTTCCGGGATTTCGATGAATAATAATAGCGGAAGCAGAAAGGGCAGGGCATAAAATTCCCGGACCCATGCCAGGACTATTGCCGGTGTTCGCCGGGCTTCTTTTTTCGAGAGAGCGTCGGCGGTTGCAAAGAAGAATCCCGAAAGAATCGTTATGATATACCACATTATTTATCCTGAAATCTATTGTTAATTGACGGGCAAAATTTAGAGCCAAATACTTCTATGTACAAGATTTTGCTTGTTATGTCGGGCATTGTGAAAAAAATTAAAAAAGATGAGAAGAAGGCTTGTAAATTAGCGCAAGTGGTGTTATATTAAATCTGTAATGATTACAAATATGAAACATATTAAAAATGAATTGGAACAAAAGGGAATCAAGCCCACCTATCAAAGGCTGTGCGTTATGGAATATCTTCATGAGCATTTGGTGCATCCAACCGTGGAGATGATCTATGATGAACTGGTAGATCGGGTTCCGACAATGTCCAAAACCACGGTTTATAATACCTTGAAGTTGCTTTCCGGGAAAGGGGTGGTAAATGAAATTACAATAACCGGAACTGAAGTCAGGTATGACATCAATTGTCAATCTCATCATCATTTTTTATGTAAAAAATGTGGGAAAATCTATGATGTTGACGTAACCTGCCCTTTTGTTAATATGGATCATAAAGAAGTTTCCGGCCATGAAATTCAGGAGATTCATGGATACTTTAAAGGTGTATGTAAGGGATGTTTAACAAGTTAAAATAATGAGTTTGCTTACCCCAAGGGGATCTCTGATGAGGAAAAAACTGAAATTTACCCATCTCACACTGAGTAATCCCGATTTTCGGGATGTTATCGAAGTGTGCTTGGCGGATGTTTCCCTTCCACGCCTGCAGTCGGGCAGGGATTACCCTTCGATGACCCTTCGATGAACTCAGGGTAACAGAAAGGGATCAGGGTGACATCTGAGTAATTATTTTTACAACCTTTTTAAGTGGATTCAATAATGAGTGGAAAGGAATTCAAATGAGAGAAAAAGTTGAAAAAGTTCTTGAAGCAGTGCGACCTTTTCATCAGGCTGACGGCGGCGATGTTGAATTAGTCGATGTTAACGATGACGGGATTGTCAGGGTTAAATTAACCGGCGCCTGCGGTTCATGTCCCATGAGTACAATGACTTTGAAAATGGGTGTGGAAAAAAAGCTCAAAGAAGAAATTCCCGAAGTGAAAGCCGTAGAACAGGTTTTTTAATCCTGTTTAAAGATTAATATTATGTTCGGCATAATTAGTGAAATATGGAATTTCCTTTTGATCGTCAGCCCCTGGCTTTTGCTGGGGCTGTTCATTGCCGGTCTGATTCACTCTTTTATCGGAGAGAGTTTTATAAAAGAACATTTGGGCGGCTCGGGTTTTATTCCTGTTTTAAAAGCGACCCTGTTTGGAATTCCCTTGCCGGTTTGTTCCTGTTCGATTATTCCCATTGCGGCGGGATTAAGAAAAGATGGCGCTTCCAAAGCCGCAACGATGTCATTCCTAATTTCCACACCTACAACCGGCGTTGATTCCATTTTTATTACCTATGGCATGCTGGGCGGTGTTTTTGCCGTTGCCAGACCGCTCGCAGCTTTAATAGGCGGAATTTTGATTGGAGTTGTTGTTTATTTAACTGAAAAAAATAATCATTCCCGTCTAATTGTTGAACATAAGCAGCATCCGCATTTATCGCTTTTGGATAGAATTAAATCAACTTTTGTATATGGCTTCAGCGTGCTGCCTCAGGATTTATCAAAAACTTTATTATTGGGAATCGCCGTCGGAGGGGCGCTATCTGCATTATTGCCGACCGATTTTGCGTCCGAATATTTATCAAATCCGCTGATTGCTTATCCTTTAATGATTGTGGTTTCGGTTCCCATTTATGTTTGTGCGGTTGGTTCAGTGCCGATTGCGGCGGCTTTATTAATGAAGGGATTGATTCCCGGCGCCGCGCTGGCGTTTATGATTGCCGGTCCGGCTACCAATACGATCACACTGGGATTTGTAGGTAAAAAATTAGGAAAAAAGGTTTTTATCATTTACCTGGTAAGTATAATTATAGTTGCAGTAGGCGGTGGTCTGCTTATGGATATGTTTTTACCTACCTGGTCGGGGCAGGAGCTTATGCATCGACATAATGAAACATCGGTTTTTCTGAAAATAATTTCCGCAGTATTATTATTGGCGATAATGGGATACAGCCTGTTCAAAGAGAAGAAGGTAATTAAGGATATTGATATGGAGTACAGGTTTTATGTTCCGGATATGACTTGCAAGCATTGTCAGATGACGATCGAAAATTCTCTGAAAAAATTACCCGGAATTGAAAATGTTGTAATCTCTCTGGCGGATAAAACGGTTAGTGTTGACGGTGAAGTTGATAAAAATACGATAATAAAACAGATTGAGGACGTTGGTTATATTGTTGAAAAATAATAAATGTGTGTTGAGAAAGGAGCTGAAATGGCTGAATCTTCAAATATGGTTTTAGAAAAAATGAAGGAAGTTGGAAAACCCGTAAAAGCATCTGAGTTAGCAGAACTGATCGGGATGGACAGCAAAGAAGTTTCGAAAGTATTTGCCGAACTGAAGAAAGACGGCAAAATAGTATCACCAAAAAGATCCTATTATGAACCGAAATAATTTTGGTGGTGTCAAAAGAGAGATGGCATTAATCATGAAGAAGTACCCTCATGCCGGGCTGGCATTTAGAGCGATTGACCGGACTGATTTAACCCCTCCGGGGTTAGTGAGATTAGGCTCTGCTTATATCAACCGGTTTCACCGGATGTTATTCATGTTAATCCCCTTGCGGGGATTTATGAAAGGGATAAAAGGATCACAGATTGTACAGAGATTCGTCTTGCGTTATGAAAAGATGAAAAACCCAGTTTAGATGAAAAAATGGTTGAAATATTTATCAGTAACAAACAAAAAGAGATTATATTTTTAGATTTCTTAAAGAGTGGAAAGAACGATAAAATCCTGAAAGGATTAAACATGAATTAACTACGGGTAAAACCCGTAGAGGGGCGAAAAAGTGCTAACAACAAACCCTGAAAGGGTTTAATAAGATGTCAACTTACACTCAGATTTTATACCATATTGTATTCTCAACAAAGAAACGTAAAAAAAGTCTTTCTCAGGAAAATGATGAAATGCTGTATCGCTATATATGGGGAATCATAAAGAATAAAAACTGTCACCTCTATAGAGTAAATGGCGTTGCAGATCATATCCATATTGCCACCCATTTGCATCCTTCTATTGCTCTGGCGGATTTCATCAAAGATATAAAGGTTGCCAGTTCCGTCTGGATTAAAAAAGATAATGTTTTTCCTGAGTTTGATAAATGGCAGAGTGGGTATGCTGCTTTTACGTATTATATAGATTCAAAGAATGATTTAATAGAATATGTAAAAAGCCAGAAGGAACATCATAGAAAAGTGAGTTTTGAAGAGGAACTACGAAACCTTTTGATCGAACATGGTATTGATTTTGACGAGAAATATCTGGACTGATTCAACCCCTCTAGGGTTAGTGAGATTGGGTTCTGCTTATGTCAACAGGCTTCACCGGATGTTATTCATGTTAATCCCCTTGCGGGGATTTATGAAAGGGGTAAAAGGTTCACAGATTGCGCAGGAAATCGTCTTGGCTTTGGATTATGAAAGGGAAAAAAGGTTTTAATAACCCTGAAAACTTATAACTTCTTGAATGATAGAAATATGTGAAAAAAATATTCTTGAGAAAATTGAAAACTTTTAACATTATTAATAATTTATGAAGGAGTACAAAATGAAAAGTCTGAAAAACACAAAAACCGAAAAAAACCTGTTAACTGCCTTTGCCGGTGAATCTCAGGCAAGAAACAGGTACACCTATTTTGCAAGCAAAGCTACTAAAGACGGTTACGTGCAGATATCCAAAATATTCGAAGAGACTGCCAACCAGGAGAAGGAACACGCTAAACGTCTGTTCAAATTTTTAGAAGGTGGCGAGGTAGAAATCTCAGGCGCTTTTCCAGCCGGAGTGATCGGGAAAACCGCTGACAATCTAAAGGGTTCCGCCGCAGGAGAAAACTATGAGTGGACGGAAATGTATCCTTCTTTCGCAAAAACTGCTCGCGACGAGGGTTTTGATGACATAGCAGAGGTTTTTGAAGCGATTGCGGTTGCCGAAAAACAGCATGAGAAACTTTACCTGGCATTGATGAAAAATATCCGGGAAGATAAGGTTTTCAAGAAAGATCGGAAAGTATTCTGGGTTTGTCAGAATTGCGGATATGTGCATTTTGGCGAAGAGGCTCCGGAAGTTTGTCCGGCATGTGCACACCCGCAAGCTTATTTTAAGTTGTTGGGTGAAAATTACTAACAAACAAATCCGGTTAGGAAGTGTGAATTTGGATTACAACGTATTTTTAAGCATTGGCTATGGAATGTATCTGGTGGCGTCGCAGGACGAAGGACAATTAAACGGGCAGATCGCAAATGCAATTGTTCAGATTACATCAAAGCCGCCGACATTTGCTGTAAGCATCAATAAAGAGAATTTAACTCATTCGTTTATTGAAAAATCCAGGGCTTTCACTGTTTCGATTTTAGGTGAGACGACAACTATGAAATTTATTGGTAAATTCGGATTCAAAAGCGGACGGAAGATCAATAAGTTTGATGGCACAAATTTCAGGATGGGAAAATCAGGTCTTCCGATCGTTCTTGATCACGCCACTGCATTTTTTGAATGTAAAGTTATCAATTTTTTCGATGTGGGAAATTATACTGTTTTTATCGGGGAAGCCGTTAATGCCGAAACTCTGAACGATAGTAAGCCTATGACATATTCATATTACCGTGAAGTCATTAAGGGCAAATCTCCAAAAACAGCGCCAACTTATCTTGATAAAAATAAATTAACAAAAAAAAAGGAGTCAACTATGTCAAAGTATGAATGCACAATTTGCGGATATGTTTACGATCCGGCTGTTGGTGATATCGACAATGGTATTGAACCGGGAACTTCTTTTGAAGATTTGCCTGATGATTGGGTATGCCCGGAATGTGGCGTCGGCAAAGAAGATTTTGAAAAATTGGAGTAGATAATGGCTATCCAGCAATTAAAGTCCGCTGTTTTTTCAGTAGGCGCAAAACACTGGGACCGCAGACTGTTTGATGAGTTGATTCCTCTACCGGAAGGGACAACTTACAATGCCTATTTGATCCAGGGAAGTGAAAAGACAGCTCTTATCGATACTGTCGATCCTGAAAAGGAAAATGATTTACTGGAAAATTTAGAAAAATTGGAAGTTAAAAATATTGATTACGTGATAGCCAATCACGCTGAGCAGGATCATTCCGGAGCCATCCCCGGAATTCTTGAAAAATATTCCAGCGCCAGGGTCGTAACAAATGAAAAATGTAAGAAAATGTTGATCGATCTATTGCAGATT
>JADHWC010000116.1 GCA_016783665.1 Fidelibacterota bacterium
ATCTCTCTTATTAATAATCAATTAGTGAGATTGCCACAAGGCTTTCAGCCTTTCGCAATGACATTCTCGGACAACCTTTAAAGCCCAGAGCCATTTTCACCAATGACTAATGACCAATGACCAATGACCAATGACCAGTAACTATCCCAATGCTTCCGCCATCTTCGCCCCGATTTCCGCGGGGCTATCGCTGACGATGCCTCCGGCATCGCGTAAAGCAGCCTTCTTTTCCGCTGCAGTGCCTTTTCCGCCGGCGATGATAGCTCCGGCATGACCCATACGCCGTCCGGGAGGAGCGGTAGCTCCCGCGATGAACGATACCACCGGTTTGCCGAAATCTGATTTGATATAAGCCGCCGCTTCTTCTTCAGCGCCGCCGCCGATTTCGCCAATCAACACCACTCCGTCAGTGCCGGGATCGTCTTTGAACAGCTTAAGTAAATCGAGGAAGGTTGAACCTATCACCGGGTCGCCGCCGATGCCGATGCAGGTGGATTGACCGATTCCCCGGTCGGTCAACTGCTTGACCGCTTCATAGGTCAAAGTGCCGGAACGGGAGATCAATCCCACCCGTCCGGGCTGGTGGATGAATCCGGGCATAATACCCACTTTGGCGACTCCGGGGGAAATCACGCCGGGGCAGTTAGGCCCCACTAATCTGGTCTTGGAACTCTTGAGATAGTGTTTCACCTTGATCATATCCCGGGTGGGGATACCTTCGGTGATGCAGACCACTAAGTCCATCCCGGCATCCGCGGCTTCCAATATCGCGTCGGCGGCGAATGCGGGAGGGACAAATATCACGGAAGTGTTAGCGCCGGTTGCATCGGCCGCCTCCTGAACTGTGTTGAAAACGGGAACTCCTAAATGCTTTTGACCGCCTTTGCCTGGAGTCACTCCGGCGACTATCTTAGTGCCGTATTCGATCATCTTTTCCGCGTGGAAGGAGCCTTCACCGCCGGTGATGCCCTGCACCACCACGCGGGTGTTTTCGGTTACTAATATTGACATTATTTAAAGTTTTATTTTTAATTAAAATGATTAATTTATTTGAAAATTTCTGAAAATATTTCGTCTAATCGTATATCAATAATTCCATTAAAATCATTACATGGAACATTTAAACTACGTAAAATCTTAAAAAATCTCTTATAGCCATTTATTTGTCTTAATTCAATCCACTCTACACCCTCTTTTGTAAATTGTTTTTTATTCAAATCAGATAATTTATCAGCAATAAATATTTTTGTATTTCTTGCATATATCACATCAGCGCTTTCGGGATTACCTTTTCCCATTAACTTAACTTCACATCTATATCTTTTTTCAAAAGTACTATCAAAAATGTAAAAATCTACTTCTCTGAGTGATTCTGGTAATAAATTCTGTTCATAGTACTCTTTCGGTACATTAAATATACTACAGAGTGCTTTTAGAAGTGGTTTTTCTACTTGTTTACCAGCTGTGCTCCATAAACCACCTCTTAAGGCTGATCTTTTAACTGCAAGAGTATTAATAACGATTAAACTCTCATTTACACTTAGATCAACACTAACTCCGCGAAATTTTATTGTAAGTGTAACACTTAAATCCTCACCTTCCTCTATCAGATTATTTATTGTTTCAAAGAGAATATCATAATGTTCATGCGAAGCTTCTAAGACTATTTCTTTTGTCGCTGAGTTATACATGTTAGATATTGTCTTCATGTTTAAACCAGAATTTATAGCTAAATCATCTTTTTTAAGCGAAGGATTTAAAAACTCTCTCTTGTACCAATCCAAAGTGAGATCATGATTTTTTAATTTAGCCTCCACTATCTGCTTAAAAAAGCCAATTACATAGTTTAAAAATTCCGCGTCAATAAGGGTAACAATCTCAATACGATAATCTTTGCCTTTTATCAATTTCGAGATTATTTTTTTGGTGACTTTATCCGTTAAAGTCATGAGGATTACCTTCCATTAATTTTTTAAATTTTAGAATATCTAAAAAATATATTTTCTTATTTATAAATAATGTTTCCTTGTTAATTTCATGTTTTATTTTTTCAATATATTTTTCTTCTTTTTCTGTTAGAAAAAAATATCTTTCTAAGTTTAAAGCCGCCCTTCCAAGTGTACCACTACCAGCAAAAGGATCAAATACTAAATCACCGACATATGAGTAGAATTTGACTATCCTACTACATAATTCTATTGGGAAAACTGCGCTATGAACTTTATCAAAAGTGGGGTCAATTCGCCAAACATTAGTAGTTTCATATTCACCTTGAACTTTACTCTTTTTGATTATTTCCCAATCATATTGTCTGATATTCCAATCCAATAACTTATCGGTTTTTTTTCTATATACCATAACATATTCTGTTACTTGATTGGGTTTATAAGCTAAAGGTTTTCTGTGCTGTGAAAAACCTGCAATGCGATTTTTAACACTGGCTTCAGGTTTTACCCAAATAATATCATCAATGAATTCCCATCCCATTTTTATCAAATAATAATGAATATCAAATGGGATTGGATATCTTTTACTTGAATGTTGTCTACTAACTCTTGGAATAATTACAGGCGAAGTGTTTAGTATGAAAAATCGTCCTTCTTTTGTGACTCTATAAATTTCTTTAAAAACAGCAGCTAAAAAAAGAATGTATTCCTTATAGCTCGGATAAATTGAATAATCTCTAGCGTTATAATAGGGTGGTGAAGTAAAAGTCAGATTAATTGATTCATCTGGAACATATTTTAAGGTTTCTAAAACATCACCATAAACAACAACATTTTTCATAAATTCCGAATTTATAACAGGATTTTTATCCAAATATTTGATTGATTTTTTCGTATAGAACTGTTTTTGTATGACATATTGAATCATTTCATTTGAATGGTTGGCAAGCTTCTTCAATTCTTCCTGAACTATCGAATTTGATTTAAAAACTAATAATGCTCTAATTACTTGTAGTACTACTTTTGGATCTGTTCCTTTGAGCATTTCAATTAAAAATGGTATAGCTTTTTCAGACTTCATTCTACCAATTGTTGAAATTGCTTCTCTTCTAACAAATGAGCTTTGATCTTCTTTTGCAACTTTTAGAATTAATTCCAAGTACTTATCATTACAGAGTTTGCCAATATTTTTTACCGTCAAATATCTTATATTATCATGTTTATTCATAAGAAATGGAATAAGACAATGGCCGTCAAAATCTAAAGGCAATCGTCCAAGATTTTCCAATATGAATTGAATACTACTATTGTCTTTTTGCTCATTTATAAAACTATTCAATTCACCATTGTTTTTTGCTTTTAAATCGTTTATATATTCTCTCGTGATCATATTACCATCATTTATTTATAGGTCTTTATACGCTTCTTCACTTCGTTCAGAATTACGAGGTAGCACGCGTTCAATTTTTCATCTTCTCTATAGCGAATTCAGAATGACATCTAAACCACCTCCCCCTTCTTGGCGAATTCCACAATCATGGAATCGTCCCGCTCCCATTCCGCCGGAGTCATGGGGATGGCTTGTATAGGTTCAAAGACGATGCGGATTGCCTTGCTCACCATTTTTATCCGTTCCCATAGGCCTTTATTCTCAAAATCCGGTGAAATCACCACCAAATCGATATCACTTCCTTCGTGAGGAATACCATAGGCATAAGAACCGAATAAAATCACACGGTCCACATGAACACCGGAAGAAGTTAACGCTGCCTTGAAATTTTTTATAATTTCTAAAACTGTTCTTTTATCCATTTTATCACTTCCCTGCTTTTCTCCATAATTTCCAACACCACGGATTTGGGAAATTCTTTATGAAGTTGTTTGAATTCTTCAGGATATCTGGTAGCGGCATGCGCGCCATTCAATTCAATCAAGAATTGAGTTAATTTTTCTTCGGGTTGTATCCCTATCTTCTTCACCAAATATATCAAATCATGGGTCTTCGGCGGTATCTCATCGAGCATTTTCCAAAATAATCCTTTCAACGCTTTCTCCACCGATAGATGACACATGAAGACAGCATAGAAATTCCGTCCTTTATCCAGCAGGTCTTGCGCGGTGTCGATGTCATAATCCGCCTGCGCCAGCCATTCCGAAGGATCTATCGCCATAATGACCTTTTTTACAGTATTCAGTATTCAGTATTCATCATTTCTTATCATCCTCTTCTTCCCATTCTGCATCGTCCCAGTCATCATCATCCCAATCTTCATCATCGTCCCAATCATCATCATCATCCAATAATCCTTCCTCAAAATCATCTATATCGAAGCCTAATTCCTCCGCGGTTTGGAAATCAGCTTCAGCTTTAGCTTCTTCGCCTAAATCTTCATAGATCCTGCCGCGGGAATAATACGCTAAAGCTAAATCGGGTTCCATTTCGATAACCTTATTCAAATCCGCCAGCCCGTTTTGGATTTGATTGTCGATCATATAGACGCTGGCGCGGGATAGGAAATATAAGTAATTATTGGGATTGAGAGTAATCGCTTTAGTGAGATCTTCCAGCGCTTTTAGGTGATTATCAATGGCGTTGTAGGCGCTGCCTCTCAGATGATAGCTTTCAGCATTACTCGGATTCAGTTTTATGACTTTCGAGCAGTCCGCTATCGCTTTTTTGTAAGATTCCAAACTAAAATAGGCGTGCGCCCGCTGGAGGAATAGGTCTTCATTTTTCCATCCCAGTTTTAACGCTTTATCGAAATCACCCACCGCCGCTTCAAACAGCGCAAGTTCGATGTAAAGTGTTCCTCTAAAAAAATAAGCTTCTACGAATTGCGGGTCAGCGTCAATCGCCTGATTGTTGAGTTTTAAGGATTTATCCAAATCATCCTTCTGAAAAGCCTTAACAGATCTTGCAAAATAAGTCTCGGCATTGGTAGTTGGCATAACAGCCTCATATTATTATAGTTAATTTGAAAAATAGTTTCGAGTTGCGAGTTGTGAGTTGCGAGTTGCGCGTTAATGTCTCAAGTCTCATCAGTATGTCCAACAAATTGTCATTCTGAACGAAGTGAGGAATCGCATCGAACTAAGTATTTAAATAACAATGGAATCCGGTTCTGCCCGCGGCATTCCGGAATGACAGTATGGTATTGTAGAACAGGCTGTCATGTCTCAATAATTCCATGATTTCAGAGAAATCGGGCTGTCTGTAGGGGCGAAGCATTTTCACCTTCACAATCGCATTATCTACTATATACCGGATATTGCTTCGCCCTTACTCAGTGCATGTCATCGTACTCCCCGGCAAGTTACGGGCTTCGCTCTTGAAATCCGCCGGGAATAAATAGATAAAATTAATAATATGATGTGCCGCAGAGTGCAGGGACTCTGTTGCACGAGTATCTTTCATTTAATACTTCAAAGCCTTCTCAAATTTCAGATGATCCATTCACCATTCTTCATTCACTATTCACTATTCTCATTATTTAAGCGCTTCCACCACTTTCTCCGCCGCTTCTTTGAAGTGAGTGGCGACGGCGAAATTTATCGGCGATTCATTCAGTACCTTAGCGGCTTCTTCCGCATTAGTGCCTTCCAGCCGGACCACTATCGGTACTTTGACATCCATGTTTTTCGCGGCTTCCACCACTCCGCTGGCGACCCGGTCGCACCTGACTATGCCGCCGAAAATGTTGATCAATATCGCCTTGACATTGGGGTCTGACAGTATGATTTTGAAACCGTTTTCCACAGTTTCGGCGGATGCGGCGCCGCCGACATCTAAGAAATTCGCCGGTTCGC
>JADHWC010000039.1 GCA_016783665.1 Fidelibacterota bacterium
TCATCCCACCAGTCATAGATCAGGGATATATTTTTGGGGTTATCCCCTTCATTCATTTCCGCCGTTGTGGACTCCCCCCAGAAGTTATAGCGAAAATCTACCTCCACTCCGGCCTGTTCACTCCAGCAACAATCCGTATAGACTAACCAGTTGTAATCGTCATTCATGATATTGTTGTTATTAAATGTATAACTCACACCATCCTGGTGTTCAAAATAACCTACATATACCTCTGACCCACCATTATCATGGATGTCCGATCCCGTCACATCCACAACAGTCGCATCATAGTTACCATACACGTAGATACCATTGCCGGAATTATCATATATCTCACAACCATCTATATCGATATCACAATAGTAGTTGTATAATATTTGTAACCCATCACCACTATTATTGTGAATCTTCACATTTTGAAATGTAACTTGCGATAGATTATCACTCGATCCATAATTAGAATAAATATAAGCTCCATAAGCACTTGACCCATAAATATCCCCATGGGAAATCACCGTACCTTCAGAATAATAACGATTGTAAAAAACGAGCCCTCCGTAAGGCCAATCCCAATTACCTCCATAAGCAACTACAAAATATGATAACGTTACTTGAGAGGCATCCCCGTGATGAATAAAATGGAGACCTCCCCACATCCCCTGAACAGGATTCGTCATATTTACCGGTATGAACTTGATGCTATCCGTCTCTGTTCCAACGGCATAAAAATAACCCCGCACATCAAAGACATAGTTCGACAGAAACTTTACCTCTACACCCGGCTCAATAATAAGGCTATCACTCTCATTCACATAAATATCCCCCGTCACCACATAGGGACTGTTGGCCGCCGTCCAGGTCCCGGACACATTCCCCGACCAACCTCCATAAACCGCCTCATCCGTGATCGTCTCGGCGTTCCCGTAATCATTGGTGGCATCCTCATAGGTCATTACCATGAGATCCCCGGTGCTTACCTGCAATACTCCATCTTCGAGACTCATATTTATAGATTTAGAACGAATATCCCCTTTACGAGCTCTTTCAAAATATTCATTGTAAACTTCTGCTGAAGCACGTGACTTTAACCGATCCTCATCCCAGTCTGAATGCTTCATCGACAAACTACGCATACGCGTCTCTACATCTATTGCATACTGATCTTTGTTGTCTATAATCTTGAAGGAACTCAAATTTACCGATAATGTACCCTGAAATAATCCTGTAGATACCTCCGTCAACGTCACCGTCTCACCACCAGTGTCCGTATCACCGGTCACCAGCACATCCACACTACCACTTACATCCAGATCATATACCTGCAAATACAATGTCGTCGTCCCCGCAGGATATTCATTGCCTACGTCATTCCATAACGAATCCGTAAATGTGACATCGGCTGTGTAATTAGCATAAGCAAAATTTAAGAACGCAAATAGAACAACTATCACACACAAAACGAATCTTTTCATTTTCATTTCCTCCTTTAATAAAAAGTGGCACTAAATGGAAAAAGATACTCGCTGCACTGCAACTTTATTATCCTCTATATATCTATAAATAAAGTAGAAATTATTGAAGATGAAGTCAAGAAATATTTTATTTACTTTTTTATTTGTTGCCTTGAATTCAGAACTGTGCAAACATCCACAACAAACCGTCATTGGCAATATTATTATTCCGGCACAATACAATCGTATGATATGTTATTAAAAATTGTTTTTTTGACCACATCTATAATTTCGTTGTCTGCCATCGGATGAAATTTACTGTGTTTATTTAAGTGAGGAAACATAGGTAACATTCTAAGTATAAAACACGCAAATTTCAACAAGAAAAATTTTTATGTTCTGCATTCAGCCATACAAAAATATAAAACAGTGAAATATTCCGGTTGTTACTCAATTGAAAATTTTGTACAATTCAGACCAAAATGGAGGATATATGACTTATCAGTGGATTTTATTTTGTTTAATCGGATACCTTTTAGGGGCTATCCCAACCGGACATATCATTACCCGACTACTAACCGGTATTAATATTTATGAATTCGGGAGTAGTCACACAGGCGCAACAAATGTGAAACGGGCAGCCGGATTAAAAGCGGCTGTCGCTACGGCAATTCTGGATGTTCTTTGGGGAACAGCCAGTGTTTTAATTGCCCATATGATAACAGATAACCTGTGGATCGCCGCCGGCGCGGGAGCAGCTGCAATTATTGGTCACAACTGGTCAATTTATATCCGTTTTAAGGGAGGAATCGGACTCTCCACACTCTTTGGTTCGCTGGTCTATTTTCAACCTTTGACTGTGACCGGCTCGGCGCTTATACTAGTAGTTCTCCGTCAAATACTGGTCAAGGGGATGCGTCTCCATCGCGCCAGGGTGACAATTTTCGGAATGATACTTTTCCCCTTTGTGCTTTGGCTGTTGGGTCTGCCCCGGGAAGGCATACTGCTATGCATCCCTGGAGTATTGGTTGTCATCCTGAAAACTATCCCTGACTGGAATCGAAAATATAAAAAAACCTGATATTTCAATCCCCGAAAAATATTAAATCCAAATATTATCACAGGATTATCACCCTGATTTACTTGTCCGGCATTTCGACGGATCGGGGTGGATCTTAATCTTATCACATACCTTATAACGTACTTTTCCCTCAAGGATGACAACCAAACGTGTCATTCTTGAGGAGCCTGCGACGAAGAATCGGGTAAGTGAAGCGCATTGGGCTGACAAGATTCTTCACCCCTTCTCACTACGAATGTAAGATACTATTCAATTTGAGTATTATCACACTGCCATAGTATCCCGGGGTTCAGAATGACATGTTAGGAAAAACTGTCACTCCGGTCTGAAAAAATCCTTTCCCGATTCATTGCATTTCAGGCTAAATATTGCTCCCGGTAATTACCATACAACAAACGGTTGCAAAAAAAGCCCCCAGTTCTCATTTATTTCCGGGCTGAAAGTTGCCGTCGAGGCTTCATAATGGCGGCGGTATTCATAGGAAACACCCAACTTCAAGCCCAGCAGCCAGTTCCCAAAAGGAACTGCTTTTCCATAAGCCAACATCAGGCGTGACAAACCCCGAGCCTGTTTTGATACGGGAATTTGAACCTCCAGCTCAGCAATACTATTTTGACCAATACGCCAATCAACACTCTGTTTTTGCATACGACTACGGGTTGCTATGAACGATAATGTATTGGCGATCTCCGACAATCCATAATGACGGTATCCAACCTTAATATCCCAATCATAGGATGCGTTTCCCTGTCCACCCTCACCTTTTAGCTTCCATTCTACCCGATACCAGTTTGATCGAACGAAACAATTATCAAACAGTTGATACCAGCCACCGGTAAGCACCAGTCCGCTGAATCCCGTAGCAGCCACAACCAGGTCTTCCTGATCGTTCATTGTCAGGAAAGCAGCCAGTTGACCGGTAAAAAGACTTATTGAAAAGGGCTCCTGATATCCCCCGCTTACACTTTCAATCAGGTTAATATCTTTATACACTGTAAATGAATTAAAAAGATTCTGGTGCTCACGCTCAACCCATGCGGAGAATGTTGCCGCAGGATAGACGGTGAATTCAAGCAATCCATATCCCGGTTTATACGATCTTAATAACAAATCTTTATATATCTGAAATTCATTTTCCTGCCAGATGTATATTCCCTGATCGTTGACAAATTGATAAAATACCGTTCCGTAACTTTGATAAGGATCGAAAGTTACAGACGTTCCCAAATCACGTTCAAACAAAGTCCAGTGTTGACTCCACTGAGCATTTCCTGTTCCGGACACAGTGAAAATTATCATAATTATTGTGATAACAGGGCTGTGATTTTTAATATACCGGAACATCTCTAATTTATTTTACTGTAAATTACGATTATGTCTTCTATTTGAAAAACCAATTTTCGTTAAAAAGATGTTTTCAGATTAATATCAAACTAATATATGAGGCAATGTAAACAACTCATTCCTCTTGAAGAGATGTCTTTGACACAAGCCTCTTTACCACGCTCATTCCCAAGCCTTTAGGACGTGAAATCTTTTTCTTTATTTCACTGTCCCCAGATTGGGAATGACAGCGAAGGATATATTAAAATTTCATACAGAGTTTAATTATTTCTATGCTTAGTTTTATCTTAGCAGGATCATATTTTATCAGTTCACTTATCAGTTCGTGAATAAGTTCTTCCTTTTCCGTATTATAAATCTCGATTTGATCTATACATAGAAAAGAAAAGAGATCGACGATATCTTTATCTAATGCATTTGCAATCTTTATTAAAGTCGTAACCGATGCATTTGTTTCGCCTCGCTCAACCAGTCCCAGAAACGTGGGATGTAAATCCGCCTTGAACGCCAGCTTCTCGATACTGAGATTTCTTTGCTTTCTGAATTCTCGTATTCTGTTTCCAAGCTTTAGGTGAATTAGTTTTTCATAAGAAATATTCTTTTTCATTTATGGTATATAAGCACAGTTTTACAAATAATCTATATTATATACAATTTTTTCTTGACAATCATGCATATATGCGCTATTCTTACAACGATTTAAAATTCACGCAAAAATGTGGTATTAATGGCACAAACAGCGGAAAAAATAAAAAATCCAACATTGAGGATGGCGGCAAGTTGAAGAAGTCTGCTAAGAAGTTTTTCGCTCTTTTAGAATATGCAAAGAATGAGAAAAAAAGTTATTTAACAACAAGCTATATGACAATAGCACAAGAGTTTCATTTGAATAAGAGAAATAAAATTTGTGTAAATAAAAATTATAGGAAATTTTAAAATAAGGGGGAAATATGCCAGCACTAAACGAAAGCAGCTTTAGACAGAGAATTGAATTTTTAAAAGAAATATTGAACGATGAAAAACAAAGTAACGAAATAATTTCACGATTGCAAGAAAAAGGAGTGGAATGTAGTATTCTGATTCCACTATTTGAAATTGAATTGGGATTTGACACATTGAAAGATATCCAATATGAATATACTTCAAACAAACGTTTTGACCGATTTGATTTTTTACTGGACGGAAGGATAATTTGTGAAGCAAAAAAGTTAAATTCTCCACTTCACAAATTACACAATCAGATTCAAGAGTATATTTTTGGACACAACGATATTAACTATGGAATACTTTCAAATGGAACAGAATATACGTTTTTAGTTCAAAAATCATTTATTAAAGAATTCTTATTACCGGAGGAAAGATTTCAAATAACGTTCGATAAAAAAGTATTTCATTTGTTAACAATTTCAGTATTTGATCAATATTTTTATGAAATAATTAAACTGTTTTCTAAAGATCAATACCATCAAACGTTTTCAAACATAGCTAAATTTGCTCTAACGAGAATTAATAAAACAAAGATAACGAAAATATGTGATGATAAAATATTAAATAGTCTGATCCAGAAAAAAGTAACGGATACGATTAATATCCAACATGGTAAATATTTAAAGGATATTCAGGAAGGAAAAATATTTCCTGGAGATAAACTATCCTATGAAGATGAATTCGTTAAAATTAATTTAACTGTAGAAAAAGATGGTCGTGTAAAACTTGAAAAAGGAAGCGCGATTATTAAAAATATGATGCAAGTAATGAATAACGAATTTAGTCCCATGATCGATTTGGTCCGAGGAGAATGGAGGGATTTTGATCAGATATTTATCGAACCATCTGATGCAATAAGAGCAGCAATTGAACGTAAAAGACTAAGTAAAAAATATGAGTTTAAAAGAATATATAAATAGATGGAATAAAAAATGAAAAACAAATTTTACAAAAAAGCCTTTTTAATAACACTTCTTGTATTAGGATCACTACAGCTCTTATCGGCTCAGACTATTATTGATACTGATACAGAATGGACAACTGATCAGATTTTAACACAATCAGTAATTGTGCAGGAAGGGGCTAAATTAATTATTCATCCAGGAGTAGTTGTAAGTTTTCTATTTGTAGATCTTAATAATGATCAGATTGGAGATTTAAGTCTGACAGTAAACGGTGAAATAATAATTAGAGGAAAACCAGAAAATCATGTCGTTTTTAAACCATATGAATCAACTGATAATAAAAGTTACTGGAGTGGAATCAATATTAACTCAAATATTGTTAATGATTCGTGTAAATTTTTTGAGATTCAGAATGCACATGTTGGTTTGAATATTAATTCAGTAGTTGTTATTAATGGTCTAAAAATTACTAGTCCTATGGTTACAGGATTGAACATAGATATAAATTCTACCAATGAATCTTACATTAATAATTTATTTATTAAAAAATCTGATAGTATTGGAGTATCCATCAATTCATCGAATCTCACCCTTGCATGGGCAGATATAGATTCATGTAATCATATTGGATTATCTGCTATAGGACAAGGTGTGATTAACTTAGAAAATTCAATTATATCCAATAGTAGCGGAGCAGGTATTTTCATTCAGAATTCTGATATAAATATTCAAAATAGTATTGTTAACAATTGTAAAAACTTTGGACTTGTATTAAATGAATGTATCTCAAATGTTGATCATTCTGAAATAAACAATAATCGATTAGGTGGGACATTAATTGCTGGAGGATCAAACGTACAAATTGAAAGTACAACAATATCAAATAATGGAGGTTCTGGAATAGAAATAACAGATTGGACATGTGATATCGATTTAAAAACGTTTAATAATAACATAGATCCAGTAGTAAAAGTAAACAATTCAAATATAATTAATAATAGTACCTCAGAAGTAAAAATTAAACAACCAGAAATATCGTATTTATGGCCTGGATTCGCTTCTGCGGCTAGGGGAATTGATTCACAGACACTTCATACATGGACTACTGGAATTGGAGTTCCGTTTGGTTGGATAAGTAGAATTAGATTTAGAGCTGGATTTGGAGCACATTATGTTGTCGATTCGAATACTGGAATAACTCTTGGATCTTTGTCAATTTCGCAATCCTATACCGGTAGTAAGCAAATGATTCTTGATAAAAATTCATGTGACAGATACAAACTCCAGTATTATAATCCATACGGAGTAAGACTTTATTGTTATATTGATTATGATACATTGGAGTTTTGTTTAGGAGGATATGAGGTCTCAAACTCTGCTGGTGACAATTTAGGTAGTTATAATTTCCAAAATAATTATTGGGGCGTTGTATCTGGTGTCGATGGTCTAGTACGCGATGCAGCTTTAATTACAACGGATTATTCTGCCTGGAATGTTTCGGAATACACAGATGCTTATCCAAGTATTAGTAGCGCAAAAATGTTGTCATTATCTGAGCCATCATCTGGATCATCAGTCGAAACATATACAAATATTGAACTATTGTGGTATACAGAAGGTTTTATTGGTTCTGTTAATATATATGAATCACATGATTTGGGGGCAAGCTGGTCTATATTAAGAGAAAACGTTACTAACACAGGTAGTTATGCCTTTTTAAACACATATGATGTTAACTCATCTATTTATTTTAAAATTGAAGACAGTAATGATGATCAAATAAATTCTCAAACTGGACCAATATATATAACTGAGAATACAACTCCAGTATTGAGTACAAATAATGACACGTTGAGTTTTATTACTATCGATATCGATACTTTTTATGTCTATAATTCTGGAGGTGGGGAATTGAGCTGGGATGCATCTGTATCTAATGATTGGATATCGGTTGTTCCTTTAAATGCTACAACAACTGACAGTAGTCAAGTAATTGTAACTGTTAAGAAATCTGGCATTTCTGCTGGAAATTATATCGGTTCAATAAGCTTAACTAGTAATGGTGGAAATAAAACTATAATAGTAAATATGTCTGTTCCAAGTCCTGTACTTGTTACCTCTGTTTCTTTATTAGAATATGGTTTAGATACTGATGAGAAAACAGTAATTTTATCAAATTCAGGGGGAGAAAGTATTAACTGGTCCATCTCATCAAGTCAGTCATGGATTAGTTTTGTACCATCGTCGGGCTCTTTTATAGAAAAGGATACGGTTAATATTTTAGTGAATAGAGATGGATTATCTACAGGGATTTATAATGGGTCAGCGATAATTACATCTAATGGAGGAAACAAGCAATTAGATATTTCAATGGAAGTTCCTGAACCGCCGATTTTGACAGTTGATAGCGACACATTAGATTTTGGGACTCATGATATAAATCTGGTTTTTACTATTCAGAATTCTGGCGAGGGACAGTTGAACTGGACAATCAATACTCCTGTAGAGAATTGGTTATTTTTATCACCACAAAGTGGTACAAATATGTTAGATATTGATACTGTTTGGGTTTGTATTGATAGAGCTTTGATTTATGCTGGAATAAACGAGGCTTCAATTACTATTTCTTCTAATTGTGGAACTTCTTTAGTGAATATTATTGTGGACATAATCCCAGTGATTAGCGCTGATATTTCTTCTATTGATTTTGATTCTACAAAGAATATACTACCAATAAAAATATCAAATAATGGGGACGGGATTTTATCATTTAGTGCATCTTCAATGAATGAGTGGATAAGCGTTTCGCCTGATACAGGTTCTGTTTCTACTGGTAAAGATAGTACAGTGTGGTGTAGTATTGATAGATCACTTTTATACTCAGGCAGCCATAATGGTGTTTTGAGTATTAAATCTGATGGAGGAAATATAAATATTGATGTTCATGTGAAAATCATACCTGAACTAAATATAAGTGTATCAACTATTGATTTTGGAAAAATAGACAATGAAAAAAAGATCGTTATATCTAATCAAGGCGATGGTATTTTAGTTTGGAATATCCTTAATGAAGCAAGCTGGTTAGATTTCTCGAAGATAAACGGAGAAACACTATTCAATATTAATGACACAGTTGATGTGATTTTGAATAGAGATTCAATCCCAGATCCTGGAATATACCAGTCATATGCGTATATTGTATCAGGCGATGAAAGAGATTCTGTATTAGTTACTGCAGAGACTGAAAAATTTATAAAAATAGTAGCACCTTCAAGTTCTGAAGGATTATTATCGATATCAGAGTTTTATTTACAATGGCAATGTCCGGGTATTTCTGGTAATTTAAAACTTGAATATCGTACTTCTCAAAATGAATCCTGGAAATTTATTAGTGAAGTTCCTACTAATAGTGTAAAGTATACTTGGAATGTTCCGAATGATCCTTCTGACTCATGCCAGATTAAAATTACAAGCATGTCTGATACTACTATTTATGATATATCATATGGGTTTTTTAAAATATTTGGTCTGAAAGTAAATTATCCAAACGGTGGTGAATCGTTTGAAGTTGGTGAACAAATACCATTAAATTGGTTTAAACAAATCGATGAAAATAATCCCATATCTCAAATTAAAATATCGTATTCCATTAACAATGGTTCATCTTGGGATGTGCTGGCAGCAAGTTATAATTATACATGGGCAGTCAATTGGACAGTTAGAAATACACCCTCAGAGCAATGTTTACTGAAAATTGAAGATATAAACGAACCAAATCGTTTTGATATTTCCGACTCGACTTGGAGTATCATTATTCCATCAGATTTACTCAGCGATTCTAAGACTTTACCTGGAGAATATTACTTAAGTCAAAATTACCCCAATCCCTTTAATCCGACTACGACCATAATTTATGGTTTACCAAAAATTAGCCATGTGGATATAAGGATATACGATTTGTTGGGAAGAGAGGTGACAACTCTTGTTAACGATAATCAGGAAGCAAAACATTATAAAGTAATCTGGGATGCTAAGGACAGGTCGGGAAATGACGTTCCCGGCGGAATGTATCTATACAGAATTGTGGCAAAATCCGGGGACAGGACATTTATAAAAACAAAAAAACTTTTACTAATGCGATAAAATGATGAAATTGATTATGAGGATTTATATTTTATTGTTTTGAAATATTATTACTGTCCGGTAAAAATATCCGGCATGACTAAAAGCAGTAAGTACACCTGTGTATGATTGCGCAGCATTATTCAGGATTTGCTAATATAACTTTCGTACGGAATTCAAAACTTTCCAGCAATGGTCTTTGCATACCCTGACCGCCCGGACGACCTCCGCCGCGTTGACCACCTCTTCCACCTCCAGTCATGCCTCCAGAGCGTCCACCAGGCATTCCGCCCGTATCAGCGCGAGAACGCATAGCGGCAATATCGAGTTCGGCAGTCTTAAATATTACGATCAGATCCGATTGTAAATTGAATTTATCAGTCTGCCAATAGTCTTTCATCAGTGTAAAGGGTATTTTTGTTTCATAGACGAGTTGACGCCGGGTTCGGCTGATTTTGATTTCTACACCATAATCGTTTTCGAGCGGAAGAATTTGCCGGTCTTCCTTTCCGGGGCCCATAAGAATAAATTCCGTATGGATATCATCAAACCGGAGCCGGGTATCCTGATCAAATCCAGACATACTTTTACTCTGTTGATTTCTGCCGAATTGAGAAAAATCAAGATCACTAACACCGGTTGGATAGTTAATCCCGAATTGCCGTCTTTTTGCACCCGGAATGTCTATTCCGAGAATAAATCCCCGACCCATTACCTGGCGCATTAATTGTTGATCCGAAGACGTCAGGCAGATATATAGATTACTTGAATCATTGCCAAACCCGATCCCGATATTACTCTTTTCATTGAACGTTAAACCCGGTTGCCAGTCCGAATAACGACCATCAATGAAAATTTTGCCTTCGTTCCATTTGCTCTGCAGAACGTTTTGTTTGCAGCCGCTGAACAAGATTGTAATCGATAATGCTCCAAATAAAAGATGTTGAAATTTGAATTTGTACATGAGAACTCCCTGCTTCATAGAAGTAATTAGACACATCGATAATTAAAATGGTTAAATGAAACAGGTTGTGTGAAAATTCGCGCTGTTGCGTTAAAAGAAGTCTAACACCCAGACCACTTGACCCGCCGAGGCGGAGCAGGAGACTTTTCCCGCCAGGCACTTCCAACTTTTTTGGACTGATTTGTATTCCGATTAGAATACTCTCAAAGTTTATTTTCTTCTTCTAAATTTTTCCTCTGGTAATTGTTACTATCTTTGTTATATTACATGTAGTATTTACTACAAGTAGGAGTTCAAAAATGAGTGTTATGAGTGTTAGAATAGATGATCAAAAGCGTCGGGCTTTGAAAGTGATAGCTTCGCTTGAAGGAAAAACAATTGGGGGCGTTATTTCAGAATTAATCGATGATTATATCCGTAAAAACAAGAAGAATATTCGTCAGATTTCAGAAAAATCTGGTTTAAGAGAAATTATGATGCTATCTGAAAATTCATTTATGGAATGGGACAACGAAGAAGATGAAATCTACAACGACCTATAAGAAGTGGGACATTATTTTAGTGCCTTTTCCATTTACAGATCTTACGAGTCTAAAAAAGAGACCGTGCTTAGTAATCTCGCCTGATGAATACAACAAAGGTTCCGATATTTTAATATCATTCATTACGAGTAAGTTAGATCGTGAAAAACGGTTAGGTGATTATAAAATTGAAAAATGGGAAAAGTCAAAATTACCTAAGCCATCTATGATAAGGATGAAATTTGCAACAATCGATAAGTCTATAGTTGTAAAGAAAATTGGTAGCTTAGAAGAACCTGATATATCCAAATTTCAAGAAGAAATAATGACGTTTTTTAAGAAATAATTGTATTGAAGACAAAAACTAGACAAGCTCACATCTATTCGCTAAATCAGTACCAAACCCGCGCATGGAGTCGGAAATAAAACGGGTTGAGTTTTTTGTAATTTTGTAAGTTCATGAAACGTTTAAATCCGCTCATACGTCTAAATAATATTTATAAAATTGCATATGTTTCTAATTCGCTCTTGTCTCTACACTCCGGCGTTGAGACAGGAAAAATCTCATGTTGGCGTCAACGCAGGAGCATAGACGCCAGTTAGCGACGAACCTGGCGGAGTTGCTCTAAAAATTTTAACTTCAAATCCGGTTTGAAGTTTTTCTTATCTTCCATATCATTATCCTTGATACATATCCAAAATAAGAATACATTAAAGTCATGGAAATTCGACCAAAATATCTCTGTATTTTGAAAAATATTGAGGCTGCACGTTGAATATTTTAACGGCAGTCTCAAGATATTTAAGAGATAAGGCTGATATAATGGAAATATTTACAAGGAGTTAAAAATGGGAATAATCGAATGGGCGAACCTGAAAGTTAAAGCTCAGAATATCTGGGATATTGGAATTCTCAAGATTTTCTGTACGATTGTCGGAATTATTTTAGGAGCCTACATTTCAAATTTTGTCATACAATACGTTTGGTGGTTTGTAGTAATTGCCATTGTTCTATTCATTTGCCTTATGTACCGGTTTCTAAAAGTTAAAGTGTAAATTTCGTTAAGGAAAATAAGACGGGAGCAGTTTCATTTTTTATTGGCTTGCGTATATATAGGTATGTCTGAGACAGTAAACCGTTTTTTCTACTACTAAGCTGTCGACTTATTTTACCGCCGCCTGCTCACTCGCAGAGACATGCTCCATATAAACAACACCGCTGCAACAGCAATCATGGCAGCGCCTACAACAGCGCTGCCCTGTAATAATTCACCCACACCAAAAAACACAAAAAATGGGAAGGCAAGCATAAATAGAATTTTAAAGATTTTATTCCTGCGCCGTTGTCTATGCTTTTTTTTATGGGACATGATACTTTCTATCCAATCAATATTAAACTACATATTCGGGCGATAACAATCAAATCAAATATTTTATTGATTGAATAAATTGTTCCTCTCGTTATGATGGTCCTCCGTCGTAGCATCCAAAGACATTGATAATCATTTATCTGTCAGAATTTTTTTCTGGAATATATGGTAATTATCCTTTATAATAGTAGTATAAATAAGGAGGGTTCACATGTATCAAAAAGTGCTGTTTCCTTTGTTTTACTACCTTGGCATTGCCAGTGTGGTCGTGGGAATTTTGTCAAAACTCTTTAATTTCATGATCTTCGATCTGAAACCAACCCGTTATCTTATGTTCGCCGGTATCTGTGTGCTGTACGCTATCGCTACACTACTTTATGACAGGTGTTGTAAGGATAAATCCTAACATCAAAAAGGTTTAAACCTGTTTTTATTATCCTTGATGTGCCCGGACATATAACTGCCCGCAAGCCGCTGATATATCCTGACCTTTGCTTCTCCTGACAGTGATCGCGAAGGGTGCGCGGAACAAATGTTTTAGAAATTGTTCCAACCTGACTTCCGACGGAGATTTGTAGGGCAGGAATTCATTCTGATTAAATGGTATTACATTCACCTTGCAGGGAATCTGCCCCAGCATTTTTATCAACCTTTTTGCGTCTTCTTTTGAATCGTTAAAGTCATTAATCAATACATATTCAAACGTTACCCGGCGTCTCGATTTTTTCGTATAATACCGAACAGCTGATAATAGATTCTGAAGAGGATATTTTTTATTGATAGGAACCAGTTCATCACGCTGATTATCCGTAGTGGCATTCAGAGAAATCGCTAATTTGAAGCGATGTCCTTCATCGGCATAGCGGTAGATCTCCGGCACTATACCAGCCGTGGAAATAATGATCCGGCGGGCAGCGATTTCAGGACCCAGTTCGCTGTTCAAAATCGACGCCGCCTTAATCACATTATCATAATTCAGAAAAGGCTCTCCCATACCCATAAAAACGATATTAGTGACTGCGGTTTGCCGATCCCGTTGAATGAATAATAACTGGTCAACAATCTCACCGGTCGTCAGACGCCGCTTGAACTCCATAATCCCCGTAGCGCAACAGGGACAGGCAATGGGACATCCCACCATGGTTGACAGGCAAACCGTAGTGCGTTTTCCGTTCACCATATAGACGGCTTCGACCGCCTGTTCATCGGGTAATCGGAAAAGATATTTTACGCTTTGATCGATTTTCGACTGAATTCTGCTTGAAATTCCGAGCAGAGACAGCGTGGCAAGTTTTGATAATTTGACCTGTAATTCTTTCGATAGATCGGACATTTCCTCAAATGAACGGGCGTTTTTCTTATACATCCAGCGGTAGATTTGTTTAGCACGGAAGGGCTTTTCACCAATTTCGGAAACCCAATGCTCCAATTCCGGTAATGTTAATCCTTTTATGTTCGTCATATTCATTCTAATTACATCTTTTAAAATCGTATTCAAATTAATTCATTTAATTAGCAATTTAAAAGAAATAAAACAACCTTCGGTAAGGGAAGGTTGGAGAATTGCCTGCCTGCCGTCAGGCAGAGAGTATTGATCTGCAGGGATTCTCCCTTATAGGAAAAAACTATATCTACGACATTAAATCTCATTGTTCTGGCTACAGGGCTCCGCTCTGTAACCAATTTACTGACTGACAGAGTAACGCCTGTCGTTCCGCAGCAGGAGCCACGGAACGAGAGTAAACCATCAGTAATGGAATGTTGGAGAATTGCCTGTTTTTCTTTATCGACATTGACATTGATAACGACTCCCAATAAATTACCAGCCAAATGAACTTATCAAAACGCCTCGGACCTCTTTTTATTTTCTTAATATTCTCAATCCTTCGGGGACAAGGTTTTTCTGTCCTGCATGAATATCCATCTGGGCAGGGATTGCTCAATGTTCTTGTTGAGCCAGACTCCAGCCAGGTAGTCCCCGTGATCTTTATTTATGCTGAATCGTTTAGCAACATACAGCCAGGCGCTCCGTCAATAAAGTTAACAGATTTGCAGGTTTTCTCTATTTCTCAGAAGAACCAGCTACTTGGGGTGATGGCGCCGGGAAAATTGCCCGCTAATCCTACTGAACCACAGAAATTAGAATTTAGCGTTTATACTCAGGCAGATCAACCGCGTTTTAAAATTGAAGATAAGGTCATTAACACCGGTAAACTTCCCCTGTTTTTAATATCAGACGCTAAACATGCCCCTATCCAAATATCTCCCAATGGAAACCGGCTGAAATTTTATGATAATCACGGGAGATTTCTCCGGGAAAAGCGGTTTTCCCAGAATGTCCCGCACAATTATGAACCGCCAACCGGTCTGTTCAACGACGAAGGCAATCGCTTTATCTTTTATACACGTATATTTGATATGGAAAACGATCAAATGTTGCCTGTTCTCTATATGCTTTCTCTCATTGGCGAGGAAATCTGGAAATATCAACTCATCCTCAATCGTCTGGATGCGATCACAATCTCCCGAACAGGCAATCATGTGGCGGTATCAGGTCAGACGCTAAACCCGGCGAAACCACAGGCGCTTTATCAGACTATTGTATTCGACAGCTCCGGCGCTATCAGAAGCAGCTTTCCATATCGAGCCACTCAAATAGCATTTAATCTGACTGAAACCAGCCTGCTAATCCGGGAAGAGCAATCGTTCAAACTGATCGATCTGGACACCGAAGGAATTATTCTGCTTCAGCAGCCCGGTTCGGGACGAAAAATTATTTCAGACATTGTTTTTCTGAATGATACGACGTTTGCCGTCGCCCTCGGCGCTGAGAAACATCTTGACGAACAGCGCTTCTATGATAATCCGGAAATAGATATATTTTTAACTTCCGGCGACCGCATTTCACATAGCCGGTTCGATCAGGACTATTCATACAGCGGAAAATTGTTATCAAGTTTATCCGGAGAGCAATTGGGATTCATTCTGCAGAACCGTTTTGTGGTACTACAGCGCGAGCAATAATCGATCTCTGAAATAATCACAACGATAAATAGACAGGAGTTACGTCAATGAATTATATCTGGTTAGCGCTTATGGCGATCTCACTGGTGGTGGGCGCCATTAACGGACAACTGGAAGCCGTCACTAAAGCCGCAGTAGAGTACGCTGGCGTCGCGGTGGACATTTCCCTGGGGCTTATCGGCATCATGGCATTCTGGCTGGGGATTATGAAAATTGCCGAAGAGGGTGGCATAATCAGACTTCTTTCCCGGGCAATCCGTCCCATTGCAAAATTTCTGTTCCCCGATATACCTCCCGACCATCCGGCGATCGGAACCATGCTGATGAATATCATTGCCAACTGGCTTGGACTTGGGAATGCAGCTACTCCACTGGGATTGAAAGCCATGAAAGAGTTGCAAAAACTAAATAAATCCAATGATACCGCCACCAATGCTATGGTCGTTTTCCTGGCGCTGAATACCGCCAGTATCACCTTTATTCCCATGACGGTTATTGCCGTCCGCGCCAAACTGGGTTCAGCGAATCCATTTGAGATAATCAGCACAGCCGTTTTTGCTTCCACCTGTGCAACAATTGCTGCCGTAACCGCCGCAAAACTCATCCAGCGCCTTCCAAATATCCGCAAATCGGATCCTAACCGCCTTGCTGATAAGAAAGAGAAGGGAGGCGGCGATGTTTGATTCATTAGCAGCTGCTACAATCGATACCGTTCAACAGGTTATTCAGGCGACCGCCGGCACAACAGACTCATTATTCGTCGCGATCATGAAAGGCTTTTCAAACCTGGCGATTCCGGTCATTCTATTTGTCGTCGTAGTTCTGGGATTTATCAAAAAAATTAAAGTATATGAAACCTTTATCGATGGCGCTAAGGAAGGATTTAGCGTCGCCGTGAATATCATTCCCTACCTCGTGGCGATTCTGGTCGCCATCGGTATGTTCCGGGCTTCCGGCGCGATGGGTTATTTTGTCAGATTGCTTACGCCTGTCACAAACCTGATCGGCATGCCGGCGGAAACACTTCCGGTGGCGCTAATGCGTCCCCTGTCCGGCAGCGGTTCACTCGGACTGGTAACCGAATTAATGAATCAGCACGGACCCGATTCTTTTATCGGCAGACTGTCATCTACCATGTTTGGCAGCACCGAAACGACCTTTTATGTGATTGCGGTTTATTTTGGCTCGGTAGGAATTCGCAAGACCCGTCACGCTATTGCATCGGGTTTGATCGGCGATCTGGTTGGTCTGCTGATGGCGGTTTTTATCTGTCAGATCGTTTTTGGTTAATAACAATCCGCAGGATACAAGAAAGGTGATTTTTTATTCGGATTCAGTCTCGTGAGGATTGGGACTATCCAGTTCTTTGAGATTTTTCAATCGACGGAGAACTCCATTTGTCAACACACCCCCCTGAGCACCGTCCACAATGCGATGATCGAAAGTGCCGGTCAGGGGAAGCATCTTGCGGATTTTTATCTCTCCGTCAATCACTACCGGTTTATCCTCAATCATACCCATGGTGATGACTGCCGGAATCTTGCCGATCGGGAAAAGAGCCACCATTCCATAGGAAAGCCCGAAAGTTCCGATATTGGTGATCATGATACTGCCAAAAGGATCTGCGGGAATTTTCAGGAATGGAAATGGCAGTCCCAGATCAAAAATCCAACATTTAATGAACACAAAGATCATTCTTCGAAAGGGCCATGGAATTTTAGAAATTATTCCTTTGGACGCGAAGGCGCCGGATTCCTTGCCTTCCCGTTTTTTCTGAGCCTCCTTCGATATTATCTCTGAAATCTCACCGACTGAAAGATCCTGGGCTTTACGCACAATCAGTCCGGACATATCCTTGCCTTTGCCCACTGAAACGGTAACAAAGACATCAGCATCCTTCCGAAACACCACATGACCTCGTCTCACAAAGCAGTTGACATCGGGCAAATCCTCATAAAGAGTCCGCGCAACAGCTGCGGTAATAAAATGAGTGATAGTCAGTTTACGACCCTTTTTTCTCTGTTCTTTGATGTAATCCACGATATGTGTCACATCGGCATCAAAGATTCCATAAATCCGGCTGTCAACCGGTTGCTTATAGACCGCGATGGCGACTTTCCTCCAGGATGTTGTAAATTGATCTTTCAAATTATGCCCCTACATTTATTAATTTGATTGTAATTTAGACATATACATTAAAAAGTCGACAATTTTCCTGATATCTCCTCTCACCGCATTTCAGGGATTTTTTTCAATAGACATCTACATCGACTTTCACTATTTTAATACAACGTTAATTGAAGAGTCAGGAGTACGGAATGGTTAAAAATATTCTTACGGTCATGTTGCTCGTTTTCATCACCCGGATTAGCTGCAGTAAGGAGGTGTTGCCCTCGAAACCGGTCTATGAAATGAGCAGATTGGAAATCGATCAATTATTAACAGACGTCAGTCAAAAATCCCTGACAATATCGGAACGTATCAACTATTACTCGGAACTGTTTTTAGGCATGCCTTACAAATTAGCCTGTGCCGGCGATGGTCCCTATGCGTTGTATGAGACCTTGCCACTGGTTAATTTTGAAGAAACCAACTGTATGGTCTTCTGCGAACACGTTCTGGCGCTTTCCATTTCCGACAGCTGGGACAATTTTTTCAATAACCTGCAACGGATCCGCTACCGCGACGGTATTATCGGAATGAGAACCCGCAATCACTACACAATGGCGGATTGGCTGCCGGAAAACAGCTGGCTGCTGGATGACGTTTCCCGAAAAGTGGGCGAAAAATATACAAAGACAGTAACCCGCACCATATCACATACGGAGTTTTTTAAGAATAAAGGTATTACGGATATACGATATGTGCTGCCGGATCGGGAATTGACTATTGATTACGTTCCGACGGAAGATTTGTTGAAGATTAAAGATAATACTCGCCCGGGGGATATTCTGGCGCTAATTTTTGCCAATAAAACCAATATCTTTTCCGCCCATATGCTCATGATTGCCGAAAAGAACGGCGAGAAATATATCCGTGAATCCTCCAATAGCAAAATGAGCACTTTTGATACGCCCTACGATGAGTGGGTTCGGAAAATAAAAGGAACGGATCGCTATATAGGTTTATGCTTTATGAGAGTTCGTGAAAATCTTGACAGGAAAGGTAAAATCATCCTGCCCCGGGAGATTTTTAAACTTAAAGAATAATTAAAATATATACCCGCCCCGGAAGTATAAAACCGTCCGTTTTTTACCCGGTTGGTAAACACTTTTATCGCCCCGACATATAAACAGCTCAAAAGGTCCTAACGGAGTGAGCAATTTTGCTCCCGCTCCCCAGCCCCACATCGGATCGGGTCTTACGCCGGGTAACTGGATCTTATTTTCATATTGAAACACCATATTGCCGATGGCAGAAACAAACAGATTGTTGGTCAGTTGATATCGATAATCCAGCCTTGCCAGGGATACATTCGTGGCAACCAGCTGATTGTATTCAATTCCCACATAGGAGTCCGGTCCGCCTTGAAAGAAGAACTTATTGGTGAAACTTTGCATGTCCACATCGCCGTAAAATCCATATCCGTGCAGAGTATGTCTCTTCCGGAAGGTCTGATAAAAATCCATGGACACGTCCATTCGGATATAGCTGGATTTCGCGCTTATATTCTTAAGACTTTTTTCATAATTAGCGTGAATCAAAATACCTTTGCGCGGAATAAATGTATCATCCAATCTGTCGATATTGGTGGTCAGTTGCAGTCCCAACAGCTCAGCCTTCCAGCTGGGAAATTCGAGAGGATCGTCCGGCGCCACATCGGGATGGATATTCACCCGTTCATAATTCCAGCCAAGCTCTACGTTCCAATAATTTTTATAAAGCAGCCCAAGACCACCTTCCGCCCTGGTAAACCGGTCGATGTATGAAGCCGTTTTATTTCCTTTCAGATCATATGAATACAGCTGCATATCCTGATAGGTAAAATTAATAAAAGGATACAGGGGAAAATCTAATGTGCGGGATGGATAATAGGCTTGCATATTGAACCTGTTCATCCCGATAAATTGTAATTCATTCTCGATCCGAAGACCTGGAAAAGGTTTATTCATTACGAGTAAATTTATGGCTGCCACTAATTTGCGATAATTATCGTACCGCACACCGAATCGAAGTTTATATTCCGGGCTTTCTTTGACATATAAGTTGAACCGAATATTATTGGGCAACACCGGTTCAACATCGTAATAAATAATTTCAAAATAACCCAAACTGTAAAGGTACGTAATACGGTCTTCTATTTTCGAATGGATAAAAATATCTCCCGGACGGATACCGAAGAGCCGATAAATAAAATCGAAGGGTAATGTGTCATTTCCATAGATATTTATGCCATAAATAACCGGGTTCATTTTTTCACTTACCAAAATGCAAACGCGAATCGTATCCTTGCTGATTACATCCGTTGTAAACCGAATCCAATTATAATCGCCGGTGCCGCGTAATTTTTCGAGGCATTCATTGAGAGAATCAATGTTGAAATATTGATTTTCTTTGATTCGCACGATCTGACGTATTGCAATATCCGGAATGATTTGATTTCCTGAAATTTCAATTTTTCCGATAACGGCGTCTCCTTCGGGAAGATTACATTCTTTGCAGAACTCATTATCAGTCAGCTGGTATTGTTCTTTCAGATCCACAATCTCATTTATTTTCTCCCGGGCAGCTCTTTCGCCCGCATCGATAATTAAAGATACTTTATTGCTTACGAAGTCCGCCGGTCCCAAGCCAATCAGTTTACAATCTATCAGGACATCGGTTTCCATTATATTGGATTCCATAGTATGATCCCGATAAATATTATAGGATTGCGACAAAACGTCTAAGGTGTTCCTGATTTCCTGCCGGTTCCTGTGGGGATTTCCAACCTTTGATGCAATCACAATATCGGCGCCCATTTCTCTGACAACATCTACCGGTAGATTATTCAGCAAGCCGCCATCCACCAGTAACGAATCGCCCCATTCCACCGGGCTGAAAATACTGGGCACCGCCATGGTTGAGCGCATGGCTTTTGCCAGGGAACCGCTTTTTAAAATCACTTCGTTGCCGGTAATCAGGTCAACCGCCACACAGCGGAATGGGATAGGCAGTTTATCAAAATCGGATACCTGGAGATAATCAAACACAAACCGTGAAAAGAGCAGCGTTATATTCTGACCAACGATGGCGCCTCCCGGTCCCAACGGCAGAAAATCCTTAATCCCAAGTTCAAGTTGATATTTCTCAGCATCCTGTTTCTGAAAGTACGGCAACATATAGCGTGGCGGACGATCGGTAAAAGTCTTTTGCCAGTTCACCGACCGCACAATATCTTCGATCTCATTTCCCGAATAACCGACAGCATACAGCGCTCCGGCAATTCCCCCCATACTCGTCCCGGCGATATAATCCACCGGAATCTGCAGCGAGTCCAATAACTTTAGTGTCCCGATATGGGCAAAACCCATTGCGCCGCCCCCTGAAAGCACCAGACCGATTTTCGGTCGTTGAAGATTTTCCGAATATCCAAGCGATAGAATGAAAATCATTCCTAACAGGATGCTCTTCACACAAGATGATATACGATTCATCACTATTATTTTTTTAAATAATTCAGAATCGCCTGCATAACCTTGTCCCGTTTTCCTTGATCCGGGATCGTCTCAAAAGGGAATCCAAAAGCAACTACGCTGTAATCTCCTTTAAAACCGACAGCCGCGCTTGTATTGTTTTCCCTGTATCTGAGAATTGTAACGGCTGTTGTATCTACCGGTTCGATCGCGTCCGGCGATTCCGCAGCATACAGATTAGGGTTTAGCTGTGTGTTGAATTCAAACGAATTTCCAAACGGCACAAATAGTGAATCAACAGAATAAACGCCCCCGGTTTTAACCGCATGGTCAGTCCGCCATTTGTATTTTAAGTTGTTTTGAACAAAGTTGATCGACACTGAATCGTCCTGAACATTAACAAAGGGATCCGTTCCGATGTACGCCCCTGAAATAAATATACTGCCGCCTGATTGACAGTATGTTTTAAGTGATTCCTGTAATGGAACGGGGAAAATCTCAAACTGTTTCTCCAGAAAAGGTTTGGGACCTTCGGTAAGCTTCTCTTCTCCCATAATAATATCCACAATATCATATTTTACCAGATTCACAGCGCCGTCCATTACGGCTTCATCACTGGAGGATACAAAACTGTATCCCGCAGATCGGATTGACTTTCCGTGAGTATAAACAAAATCGTGGGTGTTTCCCGCAACAACTGTACATTCGTAATCGGCATGACTGGCGCCGTGTCCCGGTGAATCATCATCCAGCCAGGGAGAATCCGCTAAAAGATCATACTGGTAGCCGGTAAACGCCAACTCATAACCGTCCGCAACACCCTGATCCCAGAAATTGGCAAAGCCCAGATATTCATCAGTTTCTAATGTTGCCGGAGGCGCAACCCGGTCGAATCCATTAACAATACAGACCGGCTTTTCACTGCTGTCAAGATAGCAAACCGATAATATTTCCGAGGGAAAACTTTCACCTCCATCATTAACTGCGGTCACCTTAAAACTGTAAATCACTCCCGGGCGGATATTCTTCAGTATAACGTTATTTCGACTCACTAATTTTCCATTATCAAAATACTTATCGTCTAATCGAGTATAAAGGATATACTTATCCGCCATAGCGGTAATTTCCAAAGGATCAATTGTCGGTTTCCAGCGTAACGCTACATTATTACCGTTTACTAGTTCTGCCTGAAAATGGCTTACCGGCAGCGGTTGAACAACATAATCGGTTTGATATTGGGTTGCCATAAACCTTAAAAAGGCTTTATAAATCGCCCGGCTGGCGTCAAAACGGAAACGGGGATCGTTTCCGAATTTCATATCCAGATAATTGTGGTGAGATAACAATTCCAGCAGGACCGATGGCACATTGGGTCGCCAGGTTTCACTGTATCCACTGTCCCATAGCGCCCTGCGATTCCACAGAGGATCATACTTTGCCTGAATATCATCAACGATCTGAGTTTGCAGAATGTCGGCAAGATCCCGATTTGCCAGACGAGACTGACCATCGGGAAATTTTAACGTGCTATCCGCTCCATCGGTATTGTAAATCGAGAGTGTTCCTATCACAATCCCGGTGCGGGTTCTGCCGGCGTCGGTATGAAACGCCAGCGACAGATCAACGGGTATTCCCAGACCTTTTTCATCACGCTTTTTGTTCGGTCCAAAAGGTGCTCCCTTTAAATAATTCACCCACTCTCCGCGGCATTGATAATCATCGACATAATCAATTGAGTCGCCATTCAGATTATAGACCAGCGTGTCCGGCATACCGGCATACTGCAAATAATAGCGGGCGCCTTCGGCATATCGTGGTCGTCCGCTGATCTGACCTTCCCGGGAAATATTGCCCATTCCGCCTCCAAAACGCACGGCGTCGGCGGTGACGATTGATTCCGTCTGCCGGCTCCGGTTAGTCAATACAACCTTGCCGATTTCCGGATTTCTGCCGGCACGGAACTGAAACTTTCCGAGAAATATCCAGGTCCCGCCGCCGATCTGCTGGTTGACCAGAAATTCCGTTTTCCCACCGGGATGATACACCGTATAATGAGCATCTTCGACACTGCGATTCAAAGATTTATAAGCGATGGTTACCGCATAATAGCCATCTTCCGGGATCTCTGGTACAAACT
>JADHWC010000117.1 GCA_016783665.1 Fidelibacterota bacterium
TGCTGGATTATCCGAGTATCAATATTGGATTGGATTTCAGAATTCCCCGTGTAAAACCGGAGCATGCCAGGAGACGACGTTTAGAGGGAATGGTCGATGAAGAAACTCAGATGATCCTGGATATGGAGGAGCAGTTCGCAGTGAAATTGGATTCTACCCTAAAAGCCGCCGATTATGAAATTGCCAAACTGAAAGACTCATTAAAGATTTATGAATCTGAGATAAAATATCTGACAAGTCAGGTGGCGCAGCTGCGTCAGAAAACAGCCGTTCTGGAAGACTCTGTTCGTTCGGCAAAACTAGCCAAACATGCCATGGAACAGAATATAAATCTGGCGTTGAAACATTTATCTCGATCATTACGGTTTTTCTATACTGGAGATTATCGCGAGGCATTACAAGAAGTTGAAGCGGCAATCGATCTAAATCCAAATCTGGCATTAGCTTATGCAAGAAGAGGGTCAATATATTATAAACTTGGTGATATTAATCGGGCGTCTATCAATTGGAACCTGGCATTGCGTATTGATCCTGAATATGACGATGTGCGGAATATACTACGCGCCCTGAATGAAAACCGGCTTAGAAGTGTTGGTTCAACTCGAAAGGAATAGAGGAATAGCTTATGGATATAGCGAGTTTTATAGGTATTATAGCCGGAACCGGTCTAATCGTTTTGGGAATTTATCAATTAACTCCCCACTTTATCGTATTTGTCAGTCTCCCCAGTTTTTTGATTGTAGCAGGCGGCTCCTTTGCTGCAACTTTATTAAGTTTTTCAATGACCGATGTGTTCAGTTTGATGCGCTCGGTCATCGTTATCTTTAAAAAACAGAAGATCAAAATGCCCGGTGAAGTCGATGGAATAGTGGAATTAGCGCCGATCGCCCGTAAGAGTATGCAGGAGTTGGAAAAATCGCTGTCAAATGTTGGAAGCCCGTTCCTCCGGGATGGTCTTCATATGGTGGTAGATGGTTACAATCCGGATGAAATTCGGGAAATATTGGAAACTCGAATTGAAAACAGGATTCTTCGTGAAAAAGGTGAAGCGAACGTTCTCAAAACAATGGGAAAATATTCCCCGGCATTTGGAATGATCGGGACTTTGATTGGTTTGGTAGTAATGTTATATGGTATGGCGGAAATAGCTGGAGGTGGCGAAGATCCGATGAAGGTACTTGGCGCCGGTATGGGAGCTGCGCTGATTACAACCTTCTATGGGACGGTTCTTGCAAACCTGATTTTTAATCCTATGGCAGTAAAATTTGATACCCGTATCGAAAAACAGAATACATTACAAATGATGTTGATTGAAGGAGTGCTTCTAATTCATGCCCGGAAACATCCCTTGATCGTGAGAGAGAAATTAAACTCATTTTTAAGACCTCGTGACTGGAAAAAACCCGAGGAAACGTAAAATATGGCTGAAGAATCAGTAAAAAAGAAAAGAAAATTCGGCGTGAAAGACGATAGTGGTGAAACAGAACCGTGGCTACTCACTTACGGCGATATGATGACGCTGCTGATGACGTTTTTTGTATTGCTTTTTTCCATGTCCTCTATTGATCCGGTTAAACTGGAGCAATTCAGCGATTCGATTGGCGATGCATTGGGAGGAAGGAAAAAAACCGAAAAATTTTCATTGGCGGAAATTTACAAAGAAGTGGCAAACGTTATAGAAGAAGAAAATTTAAAAGGTGTTGTGGAAGTGGAAACCAGTCCAAAGGGTGTTTCAATTATCCTTCCCAGCAATATTTCGTTTGCCTCAGGCAGCGCCGATCTTAACCCAAATATTTATCCCTTATTGAATAAATTTGAGTCGATGATGCTAAAGTCCATATTTCCTATTGCAATCGAAGGACATACGGATAATGAACCGATATCGACGCCGATTTTTCCATCAAACTGGGAATTGTCCTCTTCCAGAGCAGCGAAGGTTGTGCGTTTCTATATTGAAAGAGGCATTCCTGCTGACAGGTTTCAGGCGGTTGGGTTGTCTTACACGCGACCTAAAGCCAGAGGAGCGACCGTGGCGGAAGCCAATGCTACGTCTGAAAAACGAGAAACGAACCGACGTGTTGAAATATATTTTCTGACAATGAGATAATCAAGGAGTGTAGAGAATGCTCAAAAATAACATTAAAAAATTCGGAAGTTTATCTATTTTTATTCTGCTGATGGCGGTATTGATAAATCCGATCGCATCACAGGAATATCAGATGTCCTATTTATCACAGAAGTTGATGTTGGAAAACAGTCTGCGTGAGCGCGTGACTAATGCCCTGGATAAATTACTGGATGACATTAAATTTGTTGTCGATGTTTCGGTTGAAATTGTATTTACTCCTATTGAACAGACCAAAACAGTCTACGAAGTTCCCCGGGAAAGCGCGACAAGAATAAGTCCAACACAAAAAACACAGCCGCAAGCCGAAACAGCTCCACAGGCAGAAAGTCAACGTCAGGAACGTACCAGTCCAGACTTATCACTGCCTCTGCCCGGCTTTGAAATGCCGCAAGAATTGGTTACCCCGGATCAGGAAATAAGTACGCCTGCTCTGCAGGAAGGACCGCCAAGCGAACCTGCCGAATCTGTTACAGAAGTTCCGACCTATACACCGGAAGTCAGTCAGGAACACCGGGTTGTATCAACACAATCCATTCAGATCCCTGTTATAAAACGGCAACAGGTCAATATAATTATAGAAGATGGCGTAACACCGGAAATTATTGAGAATGTTCGGCAGGTTGTGTCGATTGCCTCTCATTATGATCGAGCCAGAGGTGACATCATTAGCATTATGACCGCTTCATTCAGGAAGCGTCAGGATCAGGATGCCGCGGAAGCTATAATCCTGAAAAACATTGCTGAGAAAATCGATAATCTCGAACGTCGCCAACGGGAAGCCGAACATATAGCAAAAATAGAACAGCAAAAGCGAGCCGAGCGTCAGGCAGTAATTCGCGATTCGTTGCGAATGGAAGAACTGCGTAAACAGATTGCCGCTCTACAAACTCAATTGGACGCTCCACAGCTGTCGGAAGATCAGCGGGAAGAGACACGCATACTCACAAATGAGCGAGAAATGGAACTCGCAAACTTGAAAATCCAGCTGCGGGAAAGTAATCGACGTCTTCAGGAATTAGAAATGACTGCTCTTGAAACGGTTCCTCCCAGTTACCGAAGTGTTAAAGACCTCGGACTTTATATCATTTTAGCTGTTTTTGCAGTCGCCCTGTTAATTCTACTTATAATTTTACTGGTGAATCGGAGAACCCATCAAAAAAGGCAGGAAATGGAGTGGGGATACGGAACAAAGATTCCCATGGGACCACGACCTCAGCAGCAACAGGCGCCTCAGCAACCTACCCCAGTAGATACCCAGCCCCAGGCAGCTCCACCGAAACAGGAGCCACCGGTCGATATGTCGGCTATGAAAGAAGAAATGAAAGGAATTAAGCAATCTGTAATTTCGATGAGTGTCGGGCAGCCGGATACCGCATCCCGGGTTATCAATGAGTGGTTGAGCCAGGAGCAAAAAGCCGAAGAGAGCGAATCGGAATTCGAAGGAGGATTATAAGAATGGTAGATTTTAAAAACCTCGACGGTTTGGATAAAGTTGCAATCCTTTTTAAAACCCTGGGGAATAATCTCGCATTACAGTTGTTCAAGGGTATGACCAAGGAGCAGATTCAAAAGGTCCGGCAGCGCATGAGCACGATTAACAATATTCCTTTCACGGTGAAAAAGACAACCTTAGAAGAATTTTATTTCAGCTTCATTTCTGAGAAATTTACACCAGCGACAGAAGAGACTAAAAAACCCTTTGAATTTTTAAATAATCTTACAGATGAACAAGTAATCTATCTGATTGCCACTGAAACTCCACGGATTATGGCATTAACGATCGCTCAACTGGATGCAGGACGGCAGGTGAATGTTCTCCAGAATCTTGACCCGACGGTACAGCCTCGCGTGATTACTGAGATCGGGCATCTCAGGGATATCCCGCTGGAAGGTGTGGTAAATATTGCCAATGAGCTGAAAGAAAAATCGGCGTTCATTCCGCGTGCTTCTGAATTCAATCGAGGTGGAGGTGAAAACCTGGCTGGGATTTTTAGTCAGTTATGTCCAAAAGATGAAAAACGTTTTCTCGAACATCTGGAAAAGGAAGCCCCGGACATTGTACAGGAAGTCAAGCGTCATTATTTCAGTTTTGATGATTTACCGAAATTGCCTCATGATATCCTGGCGGACGTCTTAAAATCGGTGGAAGCTTCTGAAGTAGCCTATGCCCTAAAAGGTCAATCAGATGAAATCAAGGAGCTGTTCATTAACTCATTACCGCAGAGGACTCAGATCATTCTGGAGGATGAAATGGAACTCCTGGAAGGTCCGCAACCCAGACGTAAGGTCGAAGCCGCTCAGAAAAAGATCATTGACAAAGCGCGGGAATTGGAAAAAGAGGGGCGATTCAAACTGGAAGATTTCATGGAAGCCGATTTTATCGAATAAATTGGTTGCATTGTATTGAATTAAATATTTAAAGTGCCCCGGGAAAGGGGCATTTTACTTAGCTCATTAAACATATGGTTGGATCAGTAGACTCGAAACATAATCATCATTAGAAATGAACTATCTTAATCGTATCCTTTTTATTATTCTATTTGCGGCGCAGGCGCTTTCCAGTCAGTCATTTGACAACCAGGAAGAAAAAGTCCAGGAAGCTCTGAAAATGATGAACCGAATGCAGCATGAGGAGGCGTTCAGGATATTTTCTGAAGTCCGGGAAACGGAGCCATATCATCCACTCGCTCCTCTGGGTACTTTAGCTAACGAGTGGATTGTTAATCAGGAAAAATTTGGATATAAAGCCGGCAACAAGGAATTGATTAATGATATTGAGGGAGTCATTACAGAATACCGAAAGCGAATGGTTATTGAACCGGATAATCCGGAATTGAGGTACTATCTGGGGCTGACTATGGGATTAAGAGCCAGGGTACAATTGTCAGAAAAAAACTGGGTGGGCGTACTTATAAGTGGTTATAAAGTCATCCGCTATATCAAATCATCTTTAGAAAAAAGCCCCGACAATCCCGATATCATAATAGCTTTTGGTGTATTTAATTATTATGTAGGTTTGTCTTCCGGCTTCATGCAAATAGCATCCTGGATTTTACAGATGTCCGGATCAAAAGAAGATGGGCTGGAGCAGATTCAACAGGCAGCCTTAGAGGGGAATTATTCCCGTTACGAAGCGCGGAGTCTGCTGGCGTTTATTCATTTGTATCTGGAAGGAGACTATATTTTAGCTAAGCGCTGGGCTTCCATGCTTGAAAAGGAATTTCCTGAAAATCCATATTATAGCTATTTATTAGCGGAATCGGAATTACGGACTGGTAATCCCCAGATAGAAACCCATATAGATAAAATATCCGCTTGTTTGGAGAATCTGAATCCGTACGCTAAATCAGATTATATTCAACGGCTTCAATTATTAAATGGCGCCAAAGCCCTGTTGGAAGAC
>JADHWC010000040.1 GCA_016783665.1 Fidelibacterota bacterium
TCACGCCATATTTTAGGATGAATTGACTATGACCTGAACAAAATGATGAACACGAATTAGTCGATGTAGTGATTTCTACAAAATTTTAGGCTTTTTAAGGTCATTTAAAAAAACAATATTCTCTATGTCGGAATTTGGGGATTAATCTATTGATTGTGTTTTACTTCAATTCACATTACATTAACGCTATCAATCCGGAAGGTTCCTATATGAACACATTAATCAACACTCTAAAAACAATTTTTGGCAAATGTTTACCGATTTGGAATTATACTCTTCTCGAAAACGACATCATTACCCTTCATCTCGGCAATATCTTTCTTGCGGTCATCATCTATTTTACCGGCAGGAAATTATCACACGTAATCGTTACTATGCTTGATAAATATGTTCTGAAAAAGTATCTCCGCGACACCAAAGCCCAAGCCAATCTCATTTCCATCACCGGCAACGTTCTGATGATTACGGTTCTAATACTCGTGTTGTTGGCTCTGGGCATTTCAAGCACCGTATTTGTAAAAATCTGGCTGTTGACGCTGTTTACAATTAAAAATAATCCCATCCAACTGGGCAATATTATTATCGGGCTGATTCTCCTGATCGTCGGTCTCGGTCTGTCCCGATACATTTCGGCGCAGGTCATTGCTCGCATTCCGCGACGATTAAAAATCGAAGTCTCCGTAAAAAAACCCTCGAGACAATTCTAAAGTACCTGCTGATCATCATCGTTTGCCTTTTTGTACTCAGTGTTGTGGGAATTCCATTAACCGCCTTCACTCTCATCGGCGGCGCATTCGCCATTGGTGTCGGTCTGGGTAGCCAGCATCTGGTCAATAACTTCTTAAGCGGGCTGGTGCTAATGATGGAGCGCCCCTTGAAAGTCGGCGACATCGTGGAAATGGAAAACCGGCGGGGCGTTGTCGAGCATATCGGCGGTCGTTCTACCCGTATTCGCACATTCGAAAATTACCGCATGGTCACGCCCAACAGTAAATTATTGGAAAATACCGTCGTCAACTGGTCCCTGGTGGATAATTATCTCAGGCGTGAGGTTTCGGTAGGCGTTGCTTACGGATCGCCGGTGCAGGAAGTTCGCGATCTTATTTTGAAAGCTGTTCGGGAAAATCCGGCCATCGAGAAAAAGCCCGAACCCATGGTTATTTTCACCGATTTCGGCGACAGCGCGTTAATGTTTAAGGCATTTTTCTGGATTCAGCTTACTGAAACCATCTATCCTCTGGTTGTCGAAAGCGATGTGCGATTTCGCATCGACGAACTCTTCCGGGAAGCGGGAATTGTAATCGCTTTTCCGCAGAGTGATATTCACCTGGATACGTTAAAGCCTATGGAGGTAAAGATAACTAACCTCCCGGGAAACATGAGCAGCACAAAACAAGATAAAAATAAAATTCTATTATAAGATAAATGACATTTACCTGGACAGGCGTTTGTCATCGCTATAGATCGACCAGGTCCAAACCGCAGTGTACGGAAATAACCAGCCCTCCTGTTGTAAAGCCCAAAAGGGTCCTTCGGCGAGAACCAGGGGCTCTCTACCGGTTGTCAAAAGCACCCTTTTTGCATTCTTTCGATATTTTACCAGCAACTTCGCCTTGCAGTCCAGGCGCCACCGGTCGCCAACCGGACAGGCTTTTGCTTCCAGGATTACCGGGTTCAGCGCCAGGGCAACTCTACGATCATCAACATAATTCCGCCAACTAATTTTCCGACTGGGCAACATTAGACGGGAAACATTTTTTTTCTGTCGTCTTAACAATGTCTTCCAATTTTTGATCACCCCGGTTACTTTGGGAGATTTCATGGCAAAATCAGAGAACCACTCCCGGTCATTACGGGTTTTTATACATAATCCCAGCGATTGTTTTCCATATTCCGGCGCACCGAAAAGTCTTCCATAAAATGATATTACCAGGTTTGTGTTATAAATCGATAACTTATCAAAAAATGAGTATCCGGCAACTCCGTGTTTCCCTAAAGTATAATCCCATTCATCTACGCATTTATTAATCTCGCGTATCAGATGATCGGAAAACATTAGGATAATAACCAGCGCAGCGATTCCGATAATGATCCGGGTTATCGTATACTGTCTGTTCCCAAGTTTAATCGGGAGAAAGACAGCAAGCATAATTGCAGAGAAAGCAATAAAAACGGGACCCTTTAAAAGGATTGACCAGAAAAGCAGTATGAAAACGAAAAACGAGATTATCCCCATGAGAATTGTTAAGACAAGTTTAACAAGCTTGTGAATAAATGCGCGGTCTAAAACATTCATTGCGTTTCTCTCTCGTATTTTTCATCACTTCCAAAATATATCAAAATATCGACAGGAGCAAAATATTTTTTACCATTTTTTGCATTTATACATTAAATCGAATTTCCATTACGTCACCTTCCCGGACAATATAATCTTTGCCTTCTAAGCGCAATATTCCTTTTGCGCGGCACGCCGACAAACTTACGTGTTGGATCAAGTCCGTACAAGCAACAACATCGGCGCGGATAAAACCACGTTCAAGATCAGACAAGGAAACTCCGTCGACGCAAACTGAAGATCGGAAAAAGGTAATCCAACGATACCTATTTGCACTCCATTGCTCCATGTTATTCTCGTTTCAAAAAGAGAACAAATTTGTAACCGAAATCTGTGACGCCTAAAAAGAAAATTCCACTATTTAACAAACTTTTTCCTTAAACAATTGCCTTGATATTTATAAATTTTACGAAAATTGGAGGAGTTATGTCTATTGAGGTTGTTCCTGTCACATCAAAAAAAGACCTGAAACAATTTATCAAACTGCCATGGAGAATCTATTCCGGTAATAAAAAATGGGTTCCGCCCTTGCTTTCAGAACAGAAAAAGATATTGAGCAAGAAGCATTACCCGTTTTATGAGCATTCGGACGCTGAATTATTTCTGGCTAAACGAAACGGCGAGATCATTGGTAGAATCGCAGCTATCAAAAACAACAACCATCTGAAAGTGTATAATGATGATGTCGGTTTCTTCGGGTTCTTCGAATCTATCAATGACCGGGAAGTCGCCCATGCCCTTTTTGAAAATGCGTCCGCCTGGGTAAAAAAACAGGGATTGAAGTCTATCCGAGGACCAGAAAGTTATTCTCAAAATGAACAGGCTGGATTATTGATCGATGCCTTCGACCAGCCGCCTGTCATTGAAATGACCTATAATCCTTCATATTATATTGATCTCATTGAATCCGCGGGTTTTGAGAAAAAAATCGATCTGTACGCCTATTCTATTGAAGGCGTCACTGACATACCAAACAAGCTGTCCGGTGCAGTGAATAAAATTATGAAGAACGCTGACTTCATTGTTCGCAATATAAACATGAAAAAGCTCGACGAGGAGGTTGAACGAATTAAAATTGTTTACAACGCGGCATGGTCGGAAAATTGGGGCGCTGTACCGCTCACAGAAAAAGAGATTGAGGAACTAAAGAAAAAATTAAAAACTATCGTCATCCCCGATATGATACTCATTGCCGAAATTGACGGGAAGCCTGTTGGTGTATCGTTGACCATACCCGACGTCAATGAAGCGCTGATCAAATTGCGGAGCGGTCGCCTTCTCCCCTTCGGAATATTCAAGCTGCTCTGGCACCGCCGTAAAATCACCGGTGCCCGAACCCTTATCATGGGCGTATTGAAAGAACATCGCCGTAAAGGCATAGACCTTGTCTTTTATTATGAAACATTTAAAAACGGTCTGAAACACGGGTTCAACAAGGGCGAAATGTCATGGATATTAGAGAATAACATACCCATGCGTCGGGCGCTGGATAAAATCTATGGTACACACATTTATAAAACTTACCGTCTTTATGAAAAGGAAGTATAAATGTCCTTCGTGAAAAAACTTTTCCGCGAATACAAATCCTCGCTTAAACCATTGCCGATTGAGAGCATACCGGATTTGTTCTTATTCAGACCAATCGCATTTATTCTAGTCAAACTTTTATACTATTCTCCGGTTACTCCGAATCAGGTTTCCGTTTCAGCAATAATCTTCGGCATCTTAAGCAGTGTGAACTTTTCAAAAGGTGTCCCCGGAAGTTTTGCTCTTGCCGGTATGTTTTGCGGCATCGCCCACATCATGGACTGTGCCGACGGTATGCTCGCCCGGATTAAAAAGAACGGAACTCCGACCGGCAGAATCGTTGATGGTCTTGTGGATTACATCAATGGAATCGCTATTTTCACCGGTCTGGGTATTGGTCTGTCAAAAATGTCTGTCAATCTCCCGGCGCCAATCTGGCTTGTCATCCTGCTTGCGGCTGTTTCTATTGCAATTCAATGTATTCTGGTGGATTATTACAGCAGTCAATTCTTAATTCATGTTCTGGGAAACCGAAAATCGATTAGCAGGGAAATAACAGATTTTACTGCCGAGTTAGAAAAACTGCGCCGGCAGAATTGTTGCTCTTTTCAGAGGTTGTTGATAAGATTTTACCTGGGCTATAGCGAGATACAAAGGAAGTATTCCAGAAAACAGAGAAAATACAATCCTCAACAATATTACCGGATGAATAAATATTTGCTGCTACTTTGGTCAATGGTAGGTCCTGCTGGTAACCTTGTAATACTGGTAATTTCCTCCTTTTTATTTAAACCGGAAATCTTCCTGATATACGCGATTTTTATTGCCAACGGATGGATCGTGTTAATTTCACTTATACAAAGAGTTGTGAATAAACAAATTGAGGTTGTTTAGAAATTCATATAAAACGGCATTAATATAGTCATGAATATTCTGGTTACAGGCGCAACGGGTTTTATCGGAAAACATTTAATTCAGCAACTTCTCCAAAGAGGCTGGAACATCCGGTGTCTGGCCCGTCCTACAAGTCAGCTTCCAAAAGAATTTGTTGATCAAGTTGAATGGGTAATCGGCAACCTGGAAGATCGCTCCTCATTAATTAAGGCCTGTGCCAGCATAGATGCGGTCATCCATCTGGGGGGTGTAATAAAGGCGAGAAATGCCGATACTTTATATATTGTTAATGTCGAAGGCACGCGTAATCTCCTCGGCGCACTGGAACAATCCGGGAAATCTAATGCCCGGTTTATATATATTAGTTCCCAGGCTGCCCTGGGACCCGCTTCGAACCAACGACCTTTGACCGAAGACGATAAACCGCGTCCCGTTTCCAACTACGGTAAAAGCAAACTGGAAGCGGAAAAAATCATATTGGAATACAGCGATCGGATTCGAAGCATTATTATCCGCCCGTCAGTTGTGTATGGTCCCGGTGACCGCGAATCGCTGGCGTTTTTCAAAATGGCAAAATATCATTTGAACCCCAAGTTGGGCATTCAACCACAATACATTAATCTCGTTTACGTGCGGGACTTAATTGAAATAATCTGTCTGGGACTTGAAAAAGATATAAATTCCGGCGAAATTTTTAATGTGAATGACGGAAATAGCGCCGGCTATCGTGTAAGTGAAGTTATCAATTGTACTGCCCGGGTTCTGGACACTTGGACGCTGCCCGTATTCATCCCGAAACCGATCCTTAAAATCGTTGCAATTCTTAACGGTTGTATTTCAAAACTATTTGGTTATACCAGTATGTATAATTCCGATAAATACCATGAACTTTCCGAATCCTACTGGATCTGTTCATCAGAAAAAGTCCAAACTTTAATTGGCCATACACCAGAATATGATATACTGAAAGGATTTTCCATAACCGCTAAGTGGTATAAAGAGCATCAGTGGCTATGAAAAATTCGCGCCTTTCATTGATCAGTTCATAAGAGGCGTTTTTCCGGCTAACTATCTGGTTTTGCGCTTTGTTTTATTTTAACGGGAAATATTGTTGTTCTATCCGGGATCATCCTTCGGAGATACCAGCCGTACCATGACTTCCAATATAATACGGTTAGTGGCTTTGGAAACAGTCAAGACGGCGCCTGGCGTCTGCACTTTTTCCCCAACCTTCGGAATTCGCTTCATTCTATTAATAATAAAACCATTGATTGTTTCATAATCGCCCTCCGGAATTTGCAGGTCGTACCGATCGTTGAGATCATCCACAGCCATCCTGCCATTGACAATGATAGTACCGTCTTTCTGTATTTTATACAGATTCTCGATCTCATCGTATTCATCCTCGATTTCCCCAACAACCTCTTCGAGAACATCTTCTACCGTTAAAATACCTTCGGCGCCGCCAAATTCATCTACCACAATCGCCATACTCTTTCGATTATTCTGCAATCCTTCTAATAGTTCAGCAGCTCCCATCGCGGGCGGTATAAAGTAGGCTGAACGAATAAAAGATTTAATGCTTTTCGCCGGATCTTCTGCCAGGATATCGAAGCTGTTAAGAATTCCCGTAATCTTATCGATGCGATCCCGGTAAATCGGTAACCGGCGATGTTTTGTCTGCACAAATCGCTCAAGCGCTTCACCGATAGTGGCTTTTTCGCTCAGAGCAGCCACGTCAATTAGCGGCACCATTATATCCCCGACATCAATTTCGGTAAAATGCAGGAGCCGGTTGATCATCCTGCGTTCAGTCGGTTTAACATCTCCTTTATCATACTTCATCTTCATCAGTAATTTGAGTTCTTCCCTGCTGATAAAGCTGTGATCATCTTTCAATTTGACACCACCGAAAATTGCCGCCAGCAAAACCGCAATGTTTGAAAAAAGCCACACCAGTGGAAACAAAACCACCATAAAAACACGCAGACCAAAAATGATCCGTGGCGTAATCTGATCGCTTAATTGTTGAAAAATACTCTTGGGTACAATCTCGGCAAAAATCAGATTGACAAACGTCATCACTACTATTGCAACGGGAATCCCAATAGCTCCGAGCCAAAGATAAAATTGTGATGCCGCTAAAGTAGTGCTGGTAACAGTGCATAAGTTTGTACCAAACAGAGTTGTGCCGAGAATCCACTCCGGCTTCTTGAGCATTTCAAGAACCTGTTTAGAGGCTTTATGCCCGGTTTTCGCAGAATGTCTTATCCTGAACCGGTCTACGGAAACAAGCGCAATCTCAGCGCCGGAGAAGAAAGCTTCCCCAATCACACATAGCAAAATTATAACTATTACAACAATGACGGACATTAAATCTTTTTCACCATTAATGATTCGATGCGGTTACTGTCAATTTTTTCCACAGTAAAGATCAGAGATTGATACTCTATTTTCGACTTCACTTGCGGTAGCTCGTCAAACAGCGCAAAAACAAAGCCCCCGATTGTATCCATTTCGCCGGATATAAGTTCTGTATCCATCAACTCATTAAATTCTTCCAGGTTCATATTGGCATTAATACGGAAAAGGTGTTTGTCAAGCTTTTCATGCTGACCACTGTTCTCTTCATACTCATCGGTAATATCACCAAAAATTGCCTCCAGCAGATCTTCCATGCTGACCAGCCCCTGAACACCGCCATATTCATCCAGAACGATTGCTACCGATATTTTGCGCCGTTGAAACGTTTGGAACAATTCATCGGCGCGCTTTGTCACCGGCACAAAATAGGGCTTCCGTAGAATTTTCTGCAGGGTTTTCTCGGATTGTGTGATTTCTTCATCATTTAATTCGATGAGATCGTTGGCAAACAATATTCCGATGATATTGTCGTGATTTTCACGAAAGATCGGCACTTTGGAAAAATGTTTATCTTTGATCTCCCGGATCATTTCAGCAATCGGCATTTCTTCCGGCAGATAGAACATATTTGGTCGGGGCGTCATAACATCATCCATCCTGGCATCGCCAAAATCAAAAACCTTATAAATGTATTCCCGCTCAAGCGAGTCAATCACTCCTTCTTTCTCGCCCTCTTCGACAATCGTTTTGATGACGTCTTCAGTGAGAAGACTGCCTGTGCGTGAAGATTCATTGATAAACAGATTGACAATGCGATCCGAAATTGTCCGGATTAACCATCGAATCGGGGTAATAATCCTCGAAAAATGCGTTAGCGGTCCCGCGATAAATAGCGCAAACCGTTTACTGTTTTTAATCGCGATTGTTTTAGGAGTGATTTCACCGAAAAGTAGCAGAATCGGCAAGACAATCACAATATTCATCCAGAGGATTTCTCTGCCAAGCAAATGAATTATTATCGCCGCTGAAATTGATGAAATAGAAATGTTTACGAATTCATTACCAAGGAGAATTGAAATAATCAACCGCCTTGGGCGCTCGAGCAATTTTTCAATATACTTTCCCTTTTTACCGCTCGACAAAACAATTTTTTCCACCTGAACCCGGCTCAGCGAGAAAAGAGCTGTCTCCGAACCCGAGAAGAATCCGGAAAGGAACAATAGAATCAGTAACAGCGCTATTTCGATATACAATACAAACATTTGGAAAATCTCAACAAAACCTGTTTTAACAGAAACAATTTACTTGTAATGTTTAATTTTCACAAATTCTACCTCCATTATTTATCAAATTCCTTGATTTTACTCAATGTATTATGGAAATTCCTTTCTAATGTATTTGTATTTACATCACCCCGGAGTTAATCAATGAAAAAAGCGCGTCTTCTATTCATTTTTTCAATATTGTTTGGGTCCCTTTGTTGTTGCCAGTGTATTCCTCCGCCACCACAGGAAACACCGGATACGCCGGAAACCCTTATTCGGCATGTTTCTGTCAACTTCCTGCATTGGAATGATTTCCATAGCGCCAATATTCCATATAAATCCAGATGGGGGCGCACAAAAGGTCTGTATATCGGTGGATATGCCACACTTGCAGGATATATTGACTCCATGAGAACGTTGTACCCCAATGCAATTGTTCTAAACGCCGGAGACGACTTTCAGGGCTCGCCGATATCAGCTTTAACTAAGGGTATGTCGCAAATATTGATCCTGAATCAAGTGCAACCGACCGTTTTTGCAATCGGGAATCACGAATTCGACTATGGGATGGAGAATCTGAGAAAAGCCGTTCATGCTGCTCGATTTGATATTGTTTCCTGCAATCTATACGACTCCACAAAACAATCACTATTTGTTCAACCTTATAAAATTATCAGATCTAACGGAGCAAGAATAGGTGTAATTGGAATGATCTTCAAAGACTTGAAACAATCTGTTCTGCCAGATAACATGAACGAGCTGGCAACACTAGATCCCGTCAACAGCATTATGAAATATGTAGAGGAACTTCAAGATAAAACAGACCTTATCGTGGTGCTCAGCCATAACGGTTTCCGGGAAGACAGTGTGTTGGCGACACAACTCAGAGAAGTTGATGCTATTTTCGGGGGACACTCTCACACTCGGCTCCATCAACCTGTACGGGTTAACGATATTCTAATTTGCCAAGCTGGAGCGAACGGTCAATTCCTGGGTCATCTGAGCGCAACGGTCGACCCGGAAACAAAATCCATTACAGATTACCAGTATCAGCTGATCGAGACAGTTGCCGGCAATATTAAGTCGTCTCCTGCGGTTGCCAGGATTGTGGACTCTCTGGAAGCAACAATCGAAGGCGAGATGAACAAAGTCATCGGTGAGTTGAAAACACCATGGGTGCGAAACAGCAGAGACGAGTCTAATATCGGCAACTGGATCGCCGACGCTACCCGCGAATATTTTCAGACCGACATCGCCTTTCATAACAGCGGCGGTATCCGCAAAGGACTGAGCACCGGTCCGGTTAAAGTCCGCGACGTCTGGGAGATTTCACCCTTTGATAACACCATTATGATTATACAAATCAGCGGCGATCAATTACTCTATCTACTGGACTGGCGCATCAAAAACCCCAGAGACCTTCTACAGACATCGGGGATTAAAAGGATATATAACAGCCAAAGAAAAATTCTGATAGATGCCACTGTAAACGGTGAACCGATCGTTTCCGACAAGGTTTACACTATCGCTACAAACAATTATATCATTGGTCACATAGACCGCTTTTGGGGATTAAACATAGACGACATTACTGTTGAAGACACTGGAATTATCGGTCGTGACATCCTGGTTAAGGCGGTCGCAAAACAAAAAGTTATCAACAGCACTACGGGCGGAAGACTAATTTTCACAACAGACAAGGCTGGAAAATAATGGATTTAAGAACAGTTAAAATATTCGGTTTTACTCTATTCGTTTTAGGGCTTGTTTCCTTTATTAGCCGGGCAATCATATTCTCGCCACTTACAGGTTTGAGCGGTTGTTTGGCGTTCTTCATCATGGGCTTGATCGTCCTCAATATGAAAGGGACTCAACAAATTATTGAATTTATCGGTATCACCCTAATTATCGCCGGTGTGATTTTTGCCATCCTCGTACTCTTATCTCGCGACATTCAGACAAGTATTTTCGGAGGATACAAATTCAACCTTGAGGGACTGTTCATCTCGCTTGTTGAGTTGTTCATTTTCTTGATTGCGGGGTTTTTATTTATTACCATATCCTATATTAAAAACAAGGTAAAACAATTGCATCATTTTGAGAGTGACTATCGCTATATTGATTAGTTAAATACCGTTCTCTACAATGACAAATAATCTGCTTTCTAAAAACAAACAAAATATTTGACTTTAAGGTAAAAATTTATTTACATTTCACGGCTTTTTATAGAGTGAGGTTAAAAGACCGCAAGTGGCCCAACTCTCATTCCATTTTCCTTCGGGAATTTATATATGGTGGGTGTAGCTCAGGTGGTAGAGCGACAGGTTGTGGCCCTGTTGGTCGCGGGTTCAATTCCCGTCACTCACCCGATCTTTTATGGCGCTATCGTCTAGTGGTTAGGACACAGGATTTTCATTCCTGTAACCGGGGTTCAATTCCCCGTGGCGCTACAATCTTTATAAATATACCCCTGGCATAATCCTCTTGACGTAAATTTTTATTTGATTCAGCAATGGTTTTTTACCTGAAAGCTATACTTTCTTGTTGAAAATCACCTTAAAAGTGGTTATTATCTCTATAGCATGTCAGAATATACAATGGTTTCATCGGACAACAACACCTTCATAGAAAGAATGTTTTAATATTTTGATGTTTCTTGCCAAAATCATTTCGGTTGTGCTTCATCCTTTTATTGTCTCTTCCACTACGTTTCTGATTTTTTTAATCCATTCAAATATTCCTGTTTTTAATCGTGTCGTTATATTGACAGTTGCATTAATAGCCACCGTCGTTTTCCCAATGCTACATGTCATTTCAATGAAAAAAAGGGGGAATACAATCAGTCTGGATATTCCAGAGCGCGAAAAACGTATTTATCCTTTTTTATTGAGTATTTTGATTTATGTTATCGCCCTGGGGGTTCTCTGGCTAATTCGATCTCCAAAACCAATTCTGATCCTGATGTGGGCTTATGCATTTAATACGACCGTCGCAACCATTGTCACTCGGTATTGGAAAGTCAGCATTCACGGCATGGCGCTTGGCGGACCTGTTGCCGCTCTCGGGATTGTTGTTTCACCTGGTTTTTACTGGTTAACGCCATCTGCTTTATTAATTCTTTTTTCCCGTGTAAAATTAAAAGCCCATACTCCCGCACAAGTGATCACGGGATTCATTTTAGGGTTTCTACTAACCTATATACATTTTAAATTACTACTGTTATTATGAGAAAAAGTGATGTTTTAGCTGTTATTCTTGGTGGAGGAAAAGGAACCCGGTTGTTTCCGTTGACGAAATACCGCGCCAAACCAGCCGTCCCTTTCGGCGGTAAATTCCGGATTATCGACATCCCCATCAGCAACTGCCTGAACAGTGGTTTAGATAAAATTTTTATTCTGACCCAATTCAATAGCCAGTCCCTGCATCGACATATATACAGCACATACCGTCTTGGCAGGTTCTCCGAGGGATTTGTCGATATTTTAGCCGCTCAGCAAACTACCGATAATGTGGACTGGTATCAGGGAACCGCCGACGCCGTTCGTCAAAACCTTTCTTTTATCGAAGAGGTCAACGCCAAGCACACAATCATTCTGAGCGGCGATCATCTTTATCGCATGGACTACAACGACTTTTTGAACACCCATATTAAGAATAATGCCGATATCACAATTTCCGTTATGCCGGTATGTCGAAAAGACGCCTCTGAATTCGGAATTTTGCAAGTAGATAAAAATAAACGGATTCAAAAATTCGTTGAAAAACCGTCTGAAGATATTTTAGATTCGGTCATAAGCCCCGGATTACCCAATAAAACCCCGTTCCTCGCATCGATGGGTATCTACGTTTTTACAACCAGGACCTTGATTGACATTCTGAGCGACAATCCCAGCGACGATTTTGGCAAACATATTATTCCGGAAGCCATTCATAAACAATCTCTTATTGCCCATCAGTTCAAGGGATATTGGCGCGATATCGGTACAATGGTTTCTTTTTTTCACGCCAATCTGGAGCTGGTGTCTTTCAAACCACCCTTTACTTTCTATGATGAAAAATACCCGATTTATACACGAGCCCGGTCTCTGCCGGGTTCCCGGCTGGACAATTGTACCATTGAGCACACTCTTATGGCGGACGGCTGTTTTATCGAAAAAAGCACCATTAAAAACGCTGTAATCGGCATCCGAACCATAATATCAACAAATACTGAGGTTGAAAACAGCGTTATCATGGGGGCTGATTTTTACGAGCCAAGCACAGCTGAAAATCTACCACATCTCGGAATCGGTAAAAATTGTGCGATTCACAATGCTATCATCGATAAAAACGCCCGTATCGGTAACAACGTAAAAATCATTAACAGTGAGAAAAAAAATGATTTTAATGGTGATCGTTACTATATCCGCGATGGCATTGTGGTTATCCCTAAAAATACAATTATTGAAGATTTCACCGTGATATAAAACCAAACCATGGGAATCCCGTTATGGTTAAAATATTTAATCCCAAACAGACCGTTCTATTTCCCGACTTATATCCTGATCTTGACCTGCCGTCGATAACAACTCTTCCTGAATATGACAACGCTCTGAAAAACTTCATTAAAATGTCCGATGTCGGGGCGTTCATTGAATTAAATTTCACCGGTCTCGATAAATCCTATTCTGTTTCCCTGTCCGAGCTGCAAATCCCGCGGCGATACCGGAAAACCCGCAATGACGCTAATTCCCCCGCAATTCATCTGTTTCCCCTGTCCATACGGAATCAACTCCACCGACTGAAATATGATGCACGATCTTATTTTAATAAGACAAACAGTATTAAGACCTCTTTTGGATATTTTTTATTCCGGCAATACTTCCATCTCTGGGACGCACACAAAAAGCAATTTTTAACCAACGTTTCCGAATATTTAAACCGGGAAATCGGCGAACAACGCTACCGGGAATATTTTAAGAAAACCTGGTCAAGCGGCTCGATCTGGCTTAAAGAACATATAAAACGAAAATTTCATCGTTTGCTGCCGTCCTACAATCTGGTTTTGATAGACGCAAGGCGCACTCAACTGCAGAATATTAACGCCACAATATCTCAATTAGACCAGGAAGACCCGGACTATTTCTCATATTGTTTTATTTTGAAGACAATGCATATTCCATTCAATCTCGTTGACTATATTAACGGTATTTCGATTCTATCAACTTTTAAAACTATCTATCTGGAACAATTGAAAAATGTTGAAATCGAGTCAATTGATGACATATTCAGTCTATTAGAAAATTTTCCTCAATGAAAACTTTTCGGCATAAATAATTTGTTTGGTTCATATCCTCAAAACTCCGCAGAAATGGTTAGGGAGCAGATCATCTCCAGGGATATTATTGACCCAAAAGTAATCCGCGCAATGTCGAAGATCCCAAGAGAACAGTTTGTCACCGGCAAATACAAACATCTTGCTTATTCGGATCAGCCTCTTCCGATTGGAAAAAACCAAACTATTTCCCAGCCCTATGTCGTCGCTTTTATGACCCAAGCGCTGCAACTTAAAAGAAGTTCCCGGGTCCTTGAAATCGGAACTGGTTCAGGGTATCAAACTGCGATTCTTGCCAGCATCTCTAAGGAGGTGTATACCATTGAGGTGATCAAATCGCTTATTGACAACGCCCATGATTCATTAAAACAATTGGGAATAAAAAACATCCGGTTTAAACATTCCAACGGTCGAGCGGGCTGGCAGGAATATGCTCCATTTGACCGTATTATCGTGACAGCCGCCAGCGAGGATATTCCCCATTGTTTGCAGGATCAGCTTGCTGATGGTGGATTAATGATAATTCCTGTCGGTCGCCAGCACTGGTCTCAGGATCTTATACTTGTAACAAAGAAAAAAAAGCGGATATTAAAAGAAAAAATATTACCGGTGCGTTTTGTGCCACTCATAAAAAAACAATAAGAAAAAAACAGGGGTTAGGAATTCAGATATGGAAGAACTTGAATCCAAGGTATTTGAAGAATTATCTGCAACATTTGAAAATGTTGCGTGTGGTGAGTATGAAAGTATTAACTTAGAGAAATTTATGCGTGTCGGTAATCCGTCCCCGATTCGGCGCCTGGCAACAATTATGGAGAATGTCTGCCGGCAATTTAAATCCCGGGAACACCATCTAAAGATCGCTGTCGACGAGCTCCGAACCGCCCGCGCCGAAATGGAACGTTTTAATGCTCTTCTCGATTCCCGGGTAAAGGAACGTACTCAGGCTCTCGAAGAGGCTAATTCTCTGTTAGAATCAATTTCAACGACAGATTCATTAACCGGCATTAGCAACCGGCGTAATTTTGACGAAAAATTAAGCTACGAGTTCTCACGATCTCTACGATATAACATTCCGCTTAGCTGTATAATGTTCGATATTGACTTCTTTAAAAAAGTTAACGACTCTTACGGTCATCTATATGGTGACGAAGTATTACGTATAATCGGAAAAACCCTAAAAGAAGAATTGCGCAGTCACGATATCTATGCCCGATATGGCGGCGAAGAGTTTGTTATTCTATTGCCAGAAACACCCATCCGGAACGCAGCAAAAGTTGCAGAAAAATTACGTGTTTTTATCTCTAAAAAAGTTATCGAAAAGGACAATATTCAATCAAAAGTGACCATATCGCTTGGTGTTGCGGAACTTGATCCTGAGAAAATGTCGTCTAGAAGTGATTTGGTTAAAGCAGCCGACAAGGCAATGTACCGGGCAAAGCGCACCGGAAGAAATAAAACCCTTATGTTTAACAATACCAAAGACAAGTAACCTCGCAAAGACAAAGGAATTGTAAGGTATATCGCATAGTTGTATATTCCGTCCAATAAAATGACGATTACTCTATGAGCAAACGACACAATATTTTTATAATTATTCTCTTTAGCACTGCTTCTTTATTTGCACAGAAATACATCTGGCCAACGAATTCCAGCAAGTATCTCAGTTCAACTTTTGGAGAATATCGATCAGGTCACTTCCATTCGGGCATTGACATTAAAACCAATTACCAAACAGGATATCCCGTATTTTCAGTAAGCAATGGCTATGTATGGCGGGTCAGAACATCACCATTTGGTTACGGAAAAGCCATATATATCAAGATGGATGACGGCAATCTCGCAGTATACGGTCACCTGGATGAATTTATTCTGCCCATCAACGCCTATGTGAAAGCGGAACAACTCATAAATAAGCGATACACAACAGATATCTATTTTCGGGAAAACGAGTTTCGCGTCTTAAAAGGCGACACTCTGGCATTTTCCGGCGATACCGGCACAAAACACCCCCATCTGCATTTTGAGATACGCGACAAGGCTAATTGCCCCGTCAATCCGTTAAACACAAACCTGAATATTAAGGATTACACGATTCCAACCATCAAGGATCTGGCGGTCGTCCCGATCGATGCCGTAGCGCGTGTTAACGGTTTACCGAGCATCCAAATATTTAACACAAAATATGTTGGGAAAAAGGCTTTTACAGTAAGTGATACAATCAATGTTCATGGCAAAATCGGAATAGAGATCAGGGCGCACGATACGGTGCGGGGCCTTCCGAATAAATACCCGCCCTACGGCATCAAAATGTTCATTAACGACAGTTTGTTCTTTCATGTACAATACGACACCTTCGGTTTTCATGAAACCCACCTGGTATATGTGGATCGTGACTACCAATTAATTAAAAACGACCTGGGACATTTCAATCGCCTCTGGGTGTTTGATAGTTTAAGCATACCCCGTTTTTATTCAAAATCACCTTCGGACGGCATTTTAGGTTTTCCCGAGGGTTTGTATTCTGTTCATATAGATGTATATGATCGCAATTTTAACACCTCAACACTGTCTTTTACCCTGAATGCGACCCAACTCTTTTCGCCCAGGCTTCATCAATTCAAACGCACGTCATCCGGCTATTCTTTTACTTTTAAAGCCGATACAACCGACGAAATCACAGTTACCGCCGACTGGGTTCATAAAGAAGGAATGTTCCGAAAATCAGCGAAAATTGACAGTGTCTGGCAGGATTCCAGCGCAACACATCTACACGTCTCAGATCTGAATACATCACTCGAAAATGTTCTTCGAATTACCTTGTATTCAAAAAAATTGATGCAGCGGCAAAAATTTTTCTTCAACACTGCCCCGATAACAAGCTTTGAAGAAAAACTCCCGTCGATCTCTTTTGTACATAATCCAAACACATTTCTATACAAGATCACGTTTCCGGAAGTCCCGGAAACCCCGCCGCGTTTCTATCTACAAACACCTGCCGTTTTTACCGAGATAAACGCAAGCTCTTTATCGCCATTAAGTTATATTAGTGATCCCGTTCCTATAAATCTGATCGATTCCATGTTTTCTTTTGAAGGGCGATATAACAGTAATCCGGAAAACGTGGTACGTTATCCGGCTGATTTCAAACTTATTGTCCCCGGCGTTTCCCGGTCTATCATTTCAGCAGACTCTACGTTGGTAGTAACGTTCAATGAGCGGTCGGTCTATGACACATTGGTCACCTGGATAACAAAAGAATACGGACCTGTCTTTGACGCCGACTATTTAAAGTCGGGTGTTTATACAATTCTTCCCCTCGTACAACCCTTAAAATCAGATGTTTTATTATCCTTTAAATTACCGGTCGGAGAGGATGATATCGAAAAGATCGGTCTCTATCAATATGATGACGACGAGTGGGATTTTGTCAGCAACCGGCTGAGTCCGGATCGAAATGCGCTTCTTGCGGAAATGGATGAGACCGGCGCTGTGGCGCTTTTAAAAGATATTGTTCCCCCGGTAATTTCAGGGATTTTCCCGGGAAACGGCGGCAAATTCCGGGCAATAGACGTTAAATATATCAGTGCGATCGTCAAAGATGAAATGTCCGGTATTAAAAATGACACCTCAATTACATTTACCATTGACGACCGTCAATATTTCGCAGAATATAACGCTCCGAAAGACAAAATTCGGTACAAATTAGCCAAATCCCTGAAAGAAGGTGAGCACACAATAATAATCACGGTAACCGATCAGGCAAACAATACTATGTCAAAATCCAGCATGTTTACCATATACTAAATTACAATAAATGTTCATACCCTTAAAAGATTCCACCCTCCGCATCCGTCCGCCGTTTATAACGGTCGGTATAATTTCTATCAATTTTGTTGTCTATATCTATCAATCAAGTTTATCTCCGGTAGATCAAAGAACCTGGATCTATACAACCGGGGTCGTTGCCGACCAATTATTCGATCATGGCATTATTGGTTTCATCTCACCGTTTTTTACATCGCTTTTTATTCATGGCGGGTTTTTGCATCTCGCCGGCAACATGCTGTATCTGTGGATTTTCGGCAATAATATTGAAGGGACTCTCGGTCACGGTAAATTCATTCTGTTTTATCTGCTCTCCGGAATCATCGCAACGCTCTGTCAGATATTATTGACTCCTCAGTCAAATCTACCTATTATTGGCGCCAGCGGTGCAATATCCGGGATACTTGGCGCGTATTTGATTCGCTACCCCAGAGCAAGAATACAAATCTTTATCTGGCTGTTTATTTTTATTCGACGTATCTGGATACCGGCAGCCTATGTGCTTGGGTTCTGGTTCCTGATCCAGCTAAGCAACGGGCTGGGGGCAATCACTTTTCGGCAACAAGGCGGCGTTGCCTGGTTTGCTCATATTGGTGGATTTTTAGCCGGTATTGCATTATTATTTATACTGGAACCATACGAAAGGAAACGAATATGGAAACGGTTGAACCAGAACTATTAAAAACTCTCGCACAAAAAGCATCAACATTTTCTCATTCTCCCTTCTCTAAATATCCCGTCGGCGCCGCGTTGCAAACGGAAGACGGCACTATATACACCGGTTGCAATATTGAGTCAAGTTCCTACGGACTAACTGTCTGCGCCGAGCGGAACGCCATTGCATCCGCTATAGTTAACGGTCATACAAAATTCCGCGCAATGGCGGTTTACTCGCTTAACGGCGCCACGCCTTGTGGAGCCTGTCGGCAGGTTATCTGGGATCTTTGCGGTAATATTCCGATATATATCTTCGACCTGAGCGGTCATAAAAAAATGTATTGGACAAAAGATCTTTTACCAAACCCTTTTGATGACACTAAATTGGAGAAAAACAACAACCCATGAAAAAATCAATTTTAATTGGAGTTGCCGGAGGGACCGGTTCCGGAAAAACTTCCATGGCAAAAAACATTGTCCGTGATTTCGATCCCAGTCAGGTTGTCATTATAGAACAAGACTCGTACTATTTCGACCTTGTTGACATCCCCCTGGATACGCGAAACCATCATAACTTTGATCATCCCGAAGCCTATGATTTTGACTTGCTGAAAACACAATTACGGGATCTTATCGACGGAAAAGCGGTCGCTGTGCCAATATACGATTATAAAACACACACGCGTAGCAAAGAAGCCCACTTGGTGTCGGGACATAAAATCATAGTTCTGGAAGGGATCATGGTGCTATTTGATCCGGAGCTGCGGGACATGATGGACATAAAAATATATATTCATACGGCTCCCGATATCCGGTTTATCCGACGTCTCTCACGTGATATCCGTTATCGGGGACGCTCTGTTGAATCGGTCATTCATCAATATCTGGACACCGTTCGCCCTATGCATGAACAATTCGTTGAACCAACCAAACAATGTGCCGACATTATTATCCCCGAAGGCGGTCATAATACTGTTGCTGTGGACCTGTTTAAAACTAAAGTGAAATCCCTTTTAAGCCAGTTAGCAAAATAGCTCAGTATTTTTGAAAACGTATATTTAAAATTCAATAGTCAAATTTTCAATTGAGAGGAAGGTATATGCACAGTCACACCATGCGCAGCATTCCAATGGGAATCGAAGAGGTGGTCGCCCTGACCGGTAAACCTTCCGGTTGGATCGAGGTAATTTGCGGAAGCATGTTTTCCGGGAAAACAGAAGAGCTCATCCGCCGTTTGCGACGAGCGCAGATAGCGAAACAAAAGGTCGCGATTTTCAAGCCAATGATCGATGTGCGATATAGCGAGGACCATCTCGTTTCTCACAACAAACAGCGAATCCCTTCAATTGCAGTGAAAAAAGCTGCAGATATTTTGAACCAGGTGAAAGATGCTCATGTGCTTGGCGTCGATGAAGCTCAATTCTTCGATAACTCGTTACTGGATGTGTGTAGAGAGTTAGCGAACTCTGGACGGCGCGTAATTGTAGCGGGGCTTGACAAAGATTATCGGGGGAATTCTTTTGAGCCCATTCCCCAGTTGCTCTGTGAGGCTGAATATATCACAAAAACCCTGGCGATCTGCATGAAATGCGGCAATCCCGCCAGCTACACTCAGCGGATATCCAAATCCAGCGAGCGGGTTTTATTAGGCGCGACGGACACCTATGAAGCGCGCTGCCGAGCGTGTTTCGAGCCGCCGGAAGAATAATCGCTTAATGAATATTATACATTTGTTAAATAAGTATCCAACCAAAAACCATAAGGGAAATTTAAAATGCGTTTTATAGGAATTCTCGGAATTATAGCATTACTTGGAATTGCATTTTTAATGTCTAACAATCGTCGGAAAATAAACCTCAGAACCATCGCCTGGGGCTTAATTTTACAACTGCTTTTCGCGGCTATCATTCTTGGCGCGCCGGCGCTGTCATATTTTTCAATGATGGTTTTTCTCGCACTAATCATACTGTACATTTTCAAGGATGAGGTCAATGCGGGCTTTTTAGCCGGAAACCCGGTCTTTTCAGCTGCTGGAATCATTCTTCTTGCCGTTTTGCCGGCTGTCGTGTTTTATTTTCTGAGTCTTGCAGGCGCTCTTGGCTGGGTGTGGTGGACGCTGCTTTTTGCAATTATCATCAAAGCCATAATAAAAGTCTCGCCCTATCAAAAGCATCTTGTCGCCGGGTTATTAACTTCTGGCTACATCTGGCTTTTTACCCACGATTTTACCGGTGAAAAAATATTTGCCGTTATCAGCCAAAAGGTTGAACGGTTTTTAAGTTTATCCGATCTCGGAGCAGAATTTCTATTCGGGAATCTCGCATTGAAGAAACACTTTTTCCCCGGTTCCGATACCTGGCCTGGTTTTGGATTTCAATTCGGGTTCAGCGTTCTTCCGGTCATCATCTTTTTCGCGGCATTCCTGTCAATTTTGTATCATCTTGGCGTCATGCAGAATATTATCCGCTGGATGGCGCGTTTCATGCAATGGACCATGGGCACCAGCGGCGCTGAAACCCTGTCCTGTAGCGCTAATATTTTTGTGGGTCAAACCGAAGCGCCCCTGTTGATCAGACCTTTTTTAAATGATATGACGCTTTCCGAGCTGCTTACAATCATGGTTGGAGGATTTGCCACCATTGCGGGTGGTGTTCTGGCTGGATATATCGCCATGGGCATTAGCGCCGGACACCTGATCGCGGCCAGTGTTATGTCTGCCCCGGCTGCGCTGGTTGTAGCCAAGATTATTTTTCCCGAAACCCAGCTTTCCAAAACATCCGGCGAAGTCGATCTTCCGAAAGATCTGATTGAATCAACAAACCTGCTTGATGCGGCATCCCGCGGCGTAACCGACGGGCTCAAGCTGGCGGTCAACGTCGGCGCAATGCTTATCGCATTTATCGCAATAATTGGATTTGTGGATAGTGTATTATCCATATTTGACAGACTAATTGACGGCAATTTACTTAAGGGAAGCTATCTGAACTACGCTACGGTCAGTGGATTTACTCCTGTAACGGGTGAGTACAACGGGATATTCCCCGGAAGTTTAAAAACCCTTTTTGGCACTATTCTCAGTCCTCTTGCCTGGCTGATGGGAGTATCCTGGGAATATGCCGGTGAAGTTGGAAATCTTTTGGGAATTAAGCTGGCATTGACCGAATTTGTAGCATACGGCACACTGGCAGAACTGAAAAACATGGGCGCTATTGACGAAAAGGCTATTGTCATTTCTACCTATGCGCTTTGTGGTTTTGCCAACTTTGCGTCCATTGGCATCCAGATCGGCGGCATCAGCGCACTCGTGCCTAATCGACGTTCCGATCTTTCAAAAATTGCACTAAAGGCAATGTTCGGAGGCGCTATAGCCAGCTGGATAACCGCCTCAATCGCCGGAATATTACTATAAAGTCACAGAAAATATTGGAGGAAAAATGAAGCTTATCGTGTTAGGTCCTCCCGGGGTCGGAAAGGGTACACAGGCACAGCAACTATCCAAAGAATTCGGCATACCGCAGATTTCAACAGGAGACATACTGAGAGACACCATTCAGAAAAAGACAGTGTTAGGAAAAAAGGCAAACACGTTTATGTCCAAAGGGGAATTGGTTCCGGATGAGGTAATGCTTGGGATTATTCAGGAAACATTGTTCTCCGAACATGCACCCGAAGGATACATTCTTGACGGTTTTCCAAGAACCGTTGCCCAGGCAGAAGGATTACAGAATCTTTTTGAAGAACATAATGACACCTTAAGCGCCGTCCTGTCGTTAGAAGCTGATGAAAATCAGATTGTCCGGCGCTTATCATCCAGGCGAACCTGCCGGAATTGCAATACGTTGTATAATCTTCTCACAATGCCTCCTAAAAATGAGGGGAAATGCGACGTCTGTTCGGGGGAGCTATACCAGCGGAACGACGACCAGATTGAAACCATCCGGAATCGCCTTCGGGTTTATAAACAACAAACCGAACCACTAATCGGTTTTTATAAATCCCTTGGCGTGCTGAAGTCTATAAACGCCTCCGGGACGCCGGAAGACGTGCAGAAATACATTAAACGTCAATTGGAGGATTAAATACCGTGGTTACACTGGGCATTACAGGTGGTTTAGGATCGGGAAAAAGCTTTGCCTGTCAACGCTTGAAAGAAAAAGGTGCGGTGATATTTGATGCGGACAACATTGCAAAAGATATCCTGCAAACCGTACCGGAAGTACAGGAAAAAATTGCCGAAGTATTTGGTGATACCGTTATAAAAAACGGAGTTGTGGACAATCAAAAGTTAGCCGACATCGCTTTCAGCAATGAAGAAAACCAGGCGGCTTTAAACAATATCGTCCATCCGTTTGTCATTGAAGAATTCGAAAAGAAGCGCGAAGCAATGCAAAATCGGGAAGGACTACTGGTGATTGACGCGCCACTTATATTCGAATCCGGCTTAGACAACCATCTTGATTATACTGTCTTAATCTACACTACCTATAAGCTGCGGATCGCCCGGGCAATACGTCGAGGGAAATTGTCGCGCGATCAGATACTGAGAAGAATGGATCTGCAAATGCCCGAGGAAGAAAAAAGAGAAATGGCCTCTTTTGTAATCGAAAACAACGGATCCGTTGAGCATCTATATGAAGAAATCGACAAACTTTACAATGAACTTGTCGGCGAATAACTATCCGGCAATTTTTTAAACAGGATCAATTATTAGGTATAATAGACAAAAAGTGGTTGCTATTTGGCCAGGATTTCATTGATAAATCTGATTTTTCTTTCTCTTTTCAAGCCACGATGATTTTGTAATTTTATCTTCAAATTAGAGAATACACCTTCCAGACTATTTGTA
>JADHWC010000118.1 GCA_016783665.1 Fidelibacterota bacterium
ATAATTATTCTGGCATTATGGGTGGATAAAGTTTTATCGCCCGCTGGAAGTTTAGCGACTTTTCCATCGAGATATTCAATGAATTCATCCAGATCCTTGGCGACGAGATCGACGATATTCAGATCCACGGCTTCGGTCTCGGTGATAGAGACACTTTTCCGGACGGCTTCCTCGACCCATTTTTCGTTGCGACCGCGTTCATGGGCAAGACTGCGAATCTGAGCCACCGCATCGTTGGTTACCTTTTCCATCATGGTTTCGGTGCTGGCGGAGTCGGGTTTGCCGCCGCCGAAAGGACTGCCGCCGCCGCCCAGGGTAACCGGGTGCGCCGCCCCGATATTTGTTCCGGGCGCCATGGCGGCGAAATGGGCTGATACGGTAATGAAGACGCCGGCGGAAGCGGATTGCGCGCCCCGTGGACTGATATAGACCGCCACGGGAACTGGAGAATTCAGAATATCTTTGATGATATCCCGCATTGATGTCATCAAACCGCCAGGCGTATCCATTTGCAGGATCAGGCACTCGACATTTTTTTTATCGGCGCGGGTGATGTTTTCATGAATGTATGATGCTGCCACAGGGTTAATGACGCCATCTATCTGGAGTACCCAAATCTCCTTTGTTTCAGACGTGGAATCAGAAGCAAAAACACCGGTAGTGAAAATGATAAGTAGTAAAAATATTAGTATGAACAGTTGTTTCTTCATGTTTTGTGGATTCCTGTTGGAATATACATGTCTTCGCGCTGATTCTCAAAGTTTTTCTGTACAATTTTTGAAATGATCACATCCGTCGTCCCTGTAATACCCGGTAATCCGGATTATTGTCAAAGTCATCCGATGGATATGACATGAGCGTATGATCCATATATTTAATCACGATGTAGTAAAAAAGAATTTGGTTTTTTTTCGATGGTGGTGACACATTATATTGAAAACGTCCGCTGGAAAGCGCCATTGGGGTCAATGAATATCTTCCATTTTTCCCGTATCGCGTATAGATCGTTACCGATCTGACTTTTCCGATATTTCTTCCCAGATCGCAGTATATTTTTTCCACGTCTTTTATGGCGATTTTTTTAGCAACCCGTTTTGGCTCGACGACGGGAACGATAATTGGATTTTCTTCCGGATTATCGGCTGGATATGCGACAATGGAATAATCGCTGAATTCTGCCGTGATAAAATAATAAAAGGAATCGGACTGCGCCATTTCCGGGATTATCCGGAACGTATAAACGCCTTTGGCATTTACCATAGTGTATTCATTAAACAGCTCACCTTTTTCAAAACGGATAAAAATCTTAACACTATTGATCTGAAGCGATCCCGGTTCCACAACACAGGTGATCTGATCAAATTGATTATATGCTAATTCTTCAACCTGCTGATGATATAGTTGGGGACTATTTGAAGCGAAAGAGATGAAATTAAAGAGAAGACTATTAATGAAGATACGACGAATAATTTTCATTTGTTTAGAAAAGAACCGCCATAGAGACAGTCAGCCGGTCTTCCTGGTATTTTTGAGCGCTGAAGGTGTCGAAATATGGATGAGAAATCGTCTGGTTGCCAATTGCCCGCTGATACGCACAGCCGAGGATAAAAGATTTCTTGATAATGGTTTCAACGCCGGCGCCGAACAGGTGAAAATATTCGTCATCGGCTTCCGGATTTTCATAGGGTGACTGGATCCGGCGATAGGCAAATCGGGTTGAAATTGACCGTCCGATCGGAAGCGCCGCCGAGACTCCGATATCCGTAGTTCTGCGCAGGTTCCAGTACAAATCACGATTGATGTCAGCCTTATCAGTCAACTGGTCCACCTCAATTTTCTGCCAGTTATGAATGACAAGTTCCAGCCCGATCGTCAGATTACGAATTGTAACCGCTAAGCTGGGCGCGACTTCCAGAGGATACCGGGATTTATATTCAAAATTGTAATTTTCTATAAACGAGGAATCGATGCTGCTGTCAGATGTGTATATTTCCGAAGATTCGCTGATTTCGTGAATGGTCATATTAAGCGGTGCGGATAGTCGTAAGCCAAATTTAAAATTTGACGACTGGTATGACAGCCCGGCATCCATATTAAACCCGCTGTAATTGGGTTTGATGACCTGCTGGTATTGGATCCGATCTTCGAATGTAACATCATTGGTATCAATGGCAGTTTCCGTTGATATATAAGTACGGTTACCGTCATAGAAATTTAATGATAATCCAAGATTAAAATTTTCTATAAATTCCACCGCACCGGCTAAACGAAGCGTATTTAGCGATCCGGTTTCTTCGATATCTGCTTCCTGGTAAATATCGCCAAACTCTTTCGACACCAGTCCTTTGCTGCTTAATGTGGTATAGTAATAGGCTGAAGGCGCATAGCTGACTGCCAATACCATATTCCCCTGATATACCGAAACAGGATAAGCAAAACCGACGTAATCAGGTTGTATGGCATTTGAGGAAGCGTCAAATTCCCGGTCGTTTCCCGCCAGCGTAGTTTGCTGATTGATAGTGATATTACACATGGAAATACCGGCTTTGGGGCGTCTTATATTTGTCAGAAACGCAGGATTTTCAAGGGTTGTTGAAATGTCTCGTGAAATAAGGGAATTGTTATGTAACGAAAATGAGGAAGCTCCAATACCATTTACATCCCAGAAGGGACGCAACGCTTCACTGCTCATTGCTTCATTAAAAAACTGGGCAACTGCAATCGTTGATGAAAGAATTGATACTGTAATAAAACCGATAGCATGTTTTTTAAAAGAGGTCAATCAGTTGCTCCTTTTATTACTGCTGTTGGATGATTTACTTGAGGATTTGGAGGACGATGATTTACCGGACGAACTTGATCGGGAAGATGAACTGCCGGAACTCTTGCTGCTTGATGAACTGCGGACAGCTGATGAACGACTGGAACTGTTTTTGGATGGGCTTTGGTAAGACGGTGTGCTGCCGGATGAACTGGAAGATTTATCGGATGAGGATTTGCTTTTTGGTTTTGATATTGTCTCTTTCCGGCTTGACGAGGATTTTGTTGCCGGCTTTGTTTCCTTATTGATATGAGGTTTTGGCCTGGGCGCCGGATTGCCGGTTTTTTTAACGGTTGGTTTTGAAGAGGGGTATCGTTTGACTTCCGAACCTGGGGATGGTGGCGGTAATATTTTGTTTTGGAAACCGGGAATTGATTTGTCCCGTGGTTTGGGTTTGAGTCGTTCTTTCAATTGTTTTTCTTTTAAAACTTCTTTAGGTCTCTCAGGATTGTGTGGTTTTGAGACAATCGGTGGGTAATTCTCATTACTCGTGCCGGACGATCCCATACTTCCTGGTCCTGCGCTCATCGGCAGGTCCAGACTGGTCTGAAAGTCCGGGTTGGAATTTTTTGGAGTCCATACAGCGCTTTTTTGCTTCGCTGAAGAATCTTTTGGCTGCCATTGAGCGTGTTTTTGCTGACGTCCTTCGGAATCAGGTTCATGGCTGCCATACCATGTTCGATAACGTCTGCCGCTGTAACCGTAATACCCATGGCTGGAATAATAGCTGGAATATGGGTAACGGTAATAGCCGAAATTTTGATAATGGTAGGGGTTATAATAACCGTAACTGTAATAACCCCAGTCATAAAAGGGATCATAGAAAAAAGGATCGTAATACCCCAGATAATAGGAATGGTAAGAACTCCAGGGAGAGTACCAGTAAGGATTGTGATTATAGAAGCTGCTGTAGGGGTTATACCCGTACCATAAATTGCTGTTTAAAAATTCCCGGTAGGCGTCCCGGTATCCCTGGTTGTATTCTGAAAGATCTGGAGAGTCCAACATATAGTTTTCGTAGGATTCGTCCTGCTCGGTATATTGGGTGGTATCCGGTTCCAAATAATATTCTTCACGGGATACAGGTTCCGCCAATTTTGTATAGCAACCGGATAAAAGTAAGATGCCGGGTATTAAAAGAAAGGATTTGAGAAATAATTTTTTCATGATGTCATCCTGTTTATATCTGATTGAATATAGTCATCATTGTTCATGCCGTCAAGGTATTCATACAAGTTAGACAATTCGATGACAAAAAAGTTTCAGGTTGTGTGACATTTGTCTAATATTGCGGAGGATTGGGATTGTGTGCCGAAATTACGAGACTGGCAGGCAGTATATCCAATCCCGTAGCGCTTTGTAAAATACCCCGAATCACGATCGGACGGTTGCGCAGTCCGGCAAGTCCTTTGACCGGAATGATTTTACGGCTCCACTTATCTGTTGAACAATGTTCAAAAATGATCTCGTTTTCCATCTCAATCTCACCCGAGCGGGTTGTTGTGATTAATTGTAGTTTAACGCTATCCATCTCGGTAGAACGAGATTTTAGATCGATCAGGATTTGAGCTTCTTCGCCGGCGCTCAATAACCCGTCGTTATTCGGGTCTTTGAAAACCAGACCGGCAATATATTCACCTTTTACAGGCGGCTTTTCCGGGTAGGTAAAATCTCTTTGATTCCAATCCGGATTTGCCAGAACGTTTACTATAAAACGCTGAACGTCCCTGGCGCCTTTTTCATCGCTCACGGTGACGTTAAACTCATAGTTTCCGGTATCCGACGGCACCCAATAGAGAATGCCGCTATTGGGCAACATTTCCGCCTCTGCCGGTCCGTAAAGTAGACGATATTCCAGAGCATCGAATAAGTCGATCTCTACCGATTGTACTCTGTAAATGTAAAAATCACCCTGAAAGACGGCGTCCGGTGGATCGGAAACAATCTTGGGAGGATTATTTAATTCTGCCGGACGCGCTTTTTCTGCTGTTTGCGGAGTTTCAGATAACGGGAATAGATCTACTTGCTGAGGCTGCAGAGCTCGAAATATATCCCCATCGTCTATCTTTTCCCATTTCAATCCGGCAATCATCAGATCGGCGACATAATATCCTCGTTTGAAGAAGGGATTCCGGGTGGAAAATCTATCCTGCGGCGCTGATGCGTATAAGAGTTTGTTTCCGTTCGACGTCCAATCCGGTTGAGAAATTAGCGGCGAGGGAGTTTCATCGTTATCGGAACGTACTTCAACTCTTGCCGTCAGTGACTCTTCCGGGTTAATCCCGATCAACGCTCCGTTTGGTTGATTGGCAAGCAGCCAGCGTCCGCCGGGACTGGACGTGATAGCTACGATAGGCTCGGTAATTGTATGAATTGCGTGTGTCTTGAGAGTATCCAAGGAAGTTTGAAAAATCCTGTGTTGTCCGTTTTTAAGTTTTTCGATCCAGCGAAGCGTGAGCATATCTGTCAGGAGCACCGGGGAAAAATTGACGCTGACGAAAGACTCGGTGACATTTCTGGATTGATGAGACGCGATATGGTAGAGCTTCAGGTTGGCATCGATCACACCGGTATAAAGAACAGTGGCATTATCCGGCAGCAGAATCGGCGTGTTGCCGAAAATCGGCAGGGCGGACTTTTGCT
>JADHWC010000119.1 GCA_016783665.1 Fidelibacterota bacterium
AATAGTATGTTCCGCGGCATATTCACTATCGGGAAAATCGCCTTTCTTATATCCCAGGTAACAAAAACATTCCTGCAGATGAAAGGGTACCGGATAGTAAACCTCATGACCGACATCATTGGCAGCAAGATGCCTGCGTAGTTCATCCCGTTTTTCCGGAACGGACAGAATATACTGATTGTAAATGTGGTAATCCCGCCGGTACGCAATGACCGGTTTCTTTAGCGTTGTAACAGTAAAATGCTCGTCATAAAATTCGGCGTTTTTCTGCCGACCGGCATGCCAGGTATCCAGATGCTTTAATTTTACCAATAATACTGCTGCTTGAATGGGGTCCAGTCGGAAATTACCGCCAATCATGGCATGATAATACTTCGGGTGAGAACCATGATTGCGCAATTTGATCAATTTCTCCGCCACCTGTCCGTCATTTGTCGTTACCATGCCACCATCGCCGATGCCTCCCAGATTTTTACTGGGGAAAAAGGAAAAGCAGCCCATAGCACCCATAGATCCAGCCCGTTTTATTGCATCTTTGGAAGGGTAACACGATCCAATCGCCTGGGCGGCATCCTCAACCACTGGGATACCGTACTGATTAGCCAATTCCAATATTGGATCCATATCCGCACATTGACCGTACAGGTGCACCGGGATAATGGCTTTTACCTTGCCGGTTTTATCAGGATTCTTTTGAAACCATTCCCGCAGTTTTCCCGGTTCGATATTGTAAGTGTCAGGATCAATATCCACAAATACGGGAACTGCATTCAGCCGGGAAACAACTCCGGCAGTAGCGAAAAAGGAATAAGGTGTCGTCAAAATCAGATCACCGGGTTTCACATCCAACGCCATCAGTGAAATTAACAGGGCATCGGTACCGGACGAGACACCAACTGCAAAGTTCGCTCCGCAATAATCGGCAACCTTTTCCTCCAGCTCTGTCACTTTCGGACCCATAATATAGCGCGTTGATTCCAGGACGTCATCAACCGCGGTTTTGACCTCGTCACGAATCATATCAAGCTGCGCGTTTAGATCAAGTAAGGGAATTTTCATAAATAGTTCCTATAATGTTAAAATTTACAGATATACTTTTAATTTTGATGTTTATACAATTCTCGTTAATAATTCATTGTGCCGGTGATACTATTAATTTGCCCCTGTGCCGCTCCTTTGGAGCAATCTGACACACTGTTTCCAAATACTACTCTCTATCATTCCAATCATGCTTCATTAATAGTTTTTGAATTTCGATAAGTCCCTCCAAATGTTCGCGATGAAAACGTTCTTTTTGTTCAGCGGAGAAATAGCGGTTCAGATCGTACAAAACAAGAAACTGATCCAGGCGTTTCCGGGCAGTAAGGTTATGCCGGTTTGTCGCCTCCCAGCGATTATAGGCAGAGACTCTCTGCAGATATTTTCGATAGTCAGGCTTCATCTTTTAGCTGGCGAATTTTTGTAATTATTTCAGACCGACTCATAAAACGGCTGAGTTCGTCACAATGTTTCAATAAGTATTCCCAATCAATATGCGACCTCTGCTCATTTACCAATACATCAATATCCAGCCAGTCCTTTTGACGGGTAGAGATGGCTTTATGGATGATGAGGTCTTCAACCGTACAGACCTTAAACCGCACACCATAAAATTCAACATCGCGGCTGCGTTGAATAGCTCTCTTTTCAAAGGATAATCCGGCAAAAACTATATCTATACGCACACCGTTTAAGTCTACCGGTAATACCTGAGTGTCTTTTATGAAATTCAACGGATCATGAGGAGCGATCGATGATATTTTGCGGAGATCATTAATGAAATGTTCAATAGTATAGGACGGTTCCAGGGATATCTTAATGTCAATATCAAAGGTTTGCCGGGGGTTTCCATAGAGGCTGTTGGCAACACCCCCAAAAACCATATATGGTATTTTCCGCAATTCTAACCATCGCGTAATTACATCAAGGACGTCGATGAGTTGATTTTCAGATTGCTTGTTTTGGGAATTCATTAATGTTTATTGTCTTATTCTAATTCCGGAAAAGATGTTAGAGCGCTCATCTTCCATTTCCAATTTTCAATTTCTTCCGGACATGGCTTCGCCCGGTCAGTCACAGGCGCTGAACAGGCAAAAGAGCAGAAATTTATAATTTCTACTTATTTTAAAATAAATCCAGTGATATATCTCACCGAATTATACTGATCCGTCGAATAAGTCGCAATGATTCGCTTTTTTAAGTAAAATATTTCTTTTTTGCTCATGAATTTCTACGAAATCTATCCAAATATATTACTGTCTAACCGATTCCACTTTCAATCTTTTTCTCATTACCAAATATTAAAAAATTTATAGAACTTTCGCAATGAAATATTCAAGAAAAATGTGCCCATATAACCTGGCTCACACTATGCAAAAATATAATAATCTTTTCTGCTAATCGTCATTGTCACTTTAAAAATTTTATTCATGGCTTAATCCGGTATCTTTTCAATTAGGATATTGCAGACCACCCAAGGTGTTTTTCCTTTTACATATCTCTTCAATCAACTTTAAACTTCTCGAAAATCTTCAAAAAGCCAGCTGAAAAAGTACCTTCCATCACTATATGTCTACCGTACCTAAGCAATCAGATTGATAGTTTAAATAGTCAAAGACATATTATGTCTGGTAATAAATATAGGTGTAATTGACAAAATCGCTGGCTGCCTAAATAAGATTTCATTGATAAATCTGATTTTTTTGTCTCGTTAGTCCCGGAGGGTATCGCAGTTTTATTCTATTAATTTCCAGATAAAACCGTATCTATTAAGGTCGTATGCAAGGCTTTGATATCTAAACCAACCCCAAGACGGTAGACAGGTATTTGTTGACTGATCTCATACAAAAAGTCACTATTACGCCGGGTCAAGTTGGGCTCTGAATTTAAAAATGCGACTGATAGTAGCTGTTGATAACATGTACCCGGATCAATGGCAGTGATTTTTATCCGGTCAGATTGTTCAACAAAACAGATGGCAGATACCTTATGTCGGTCTAAAACCTGACCAGGAAAATAATCACCCAGATGGACGATTTTTTTTCCATTGAATCGAGATTGTTCCCCGAGATAATAACTAAAGCGCTTCCAGCTTTGCCAGCTCACTTTTGATTGCTCAGGTCCTCCATAAGCAAACAGCTGGGGATTTGAAGCCAGAAATACTTCATCAACAGACACCATTCGCCATCCCATTACCAACAATCCTATGATCAAGGTTGTTTTCCCAACTTCCGAGCGACCTGCAAAGAGGATCCCTTTTCCCTCCCGCACCAGATAGGCTGCATGCATCAGGTAGATACCGCGCAGTTTCAGCAGTTCGCTCAGGGGAATGGTGAGCACCCAGTTGCCCAACATTGCCCTGTAAGCCAGGGCCTGTTCCATGATAGTAGCTGTTACTGATTTTTCTGCGTAATTCACCCTGACCCTGATCGCCTCATTCAAATAACTCAGGTACAGGCATTTTTCCTCGGAATCGTAGTGGTGCTGGAGGGCCGTATTCCAGGAAGCATCGGCATCGCCTCCCTGGTTACCACCGAAAAACGGTCCCCAGACAGAATCAGGATTCTACTCTTCCGGGGTTACCGGAAATCCGATCATCACCCATTTATGCAGGGGAAAATCGGCATACTCATGCTGTCCGGCAACGGTTAGAGAGCCCCGCAATCCAATACATAAAACTACTAAAATCGTAACTTTAAAACCGTCCGGGCGACCCCCTTTCCAGGGAAATAAATTTGTATTCTTGTGTTTTTTTATAAACCTTCTCATACATTACTAAATATATATGAAATACCCTCATCCACGATGATAATTGTGACCAGAAACCGTTAAAAAGTGCGCGGTTTTAGGTATTACCAGCCTTTGACGATGAAAATTGAGTATAATTCAAGAGGTTCGCATAGGTAAAGACATAGGAGAAAACATGCTCCAGATCCAGGAATATATCCAGACTTCCATAGTTCTTCAGGAGTTCTGGAACAGTAATCGTTCTCCGGTGACCTTCAATGCAGGTGTACTTCTCGGGCAATTTCGGAATCTGCCAGCCGCTGAGTTCGTGGATAAAGTCGAAGATTTTCCCGATCTGCTCCGCCTGAGTCCCGGGATCCGACCACTTACACTGCCAGCCGCTCAGGGATTTATGGCGGGATTTGACCTGTCCCTGTCGCGGTGTGATCAGGATATCGTTCAGAGTTTGACCAACATCCCGGATCAGCAGTTCCTCATAGTCTGCAGAATCCAGCAGGATGAAAATTTCCCAGAAAGGCGGCCAGTCGAAAAACCGGTAGAGCCAGTTGGACACATTTCCCCGGAAACGATGGGTCTGGGCATTGATATAGGCGGAATCCGCCAGCCAGCAGAGCAACTCGCCCCGGCGTTCCAGTTCCATCTCAAAGAGCCAGCGCAGAAAATGGATCGTTCCCAGGGGATACTTTGAGCGGAAATCCCGGCAGTCCACCCCGAAGATGAAATTGGGATTCAAAGTCTGATCGTGTTGTTCCAGACGGTCATCGCTCGCCAGCTGCAGAATATGATGGCCGATACTTGGAATGTAGCTGCGATAGATATCCAGATCCACGGCAAGGTAAACTCCGGATTTGAGACTCTGTATAAATTGGCAATCCGGATCATACCAGAGTGTGCGGTAGTCATAGACAGCTACAACATTCCAGCCAAATACGTCTTTTAACAGAGCCGCCGAGAGTAGCGAATCGAGATCATTTCCGATAATCATCCCTTCCACTGAATTCGGATGATTGAAGGGGCTAAACTGTTCGATAATCTGCTGACGATCCTGGCACTTTGTACCGTATAGTATTGCCATCTATAAAATTAAAATAAATTTCCCTGCCTGGTCACTTTCAGTCGATACTGGCCACTATCCAGACGGGCTTTGGCAAAATCATAATACTCTTTATTGATCTCGAAGCCTACAAAATGACGCTTCATCGCTTTCGCGATTACGGCAACCTGCCCCGAGCCGATAAAGGGATCGCAGACCACATCCCCTTCAGTGCTGGAATAGTTTAAAATTTTCTCAATCAGTTCCCTGGGTAGTTTAGTGGGAGTTTTGTGATCACCGGTCCAGTATTCCCGCTTGATTGTCCAGACGTCTTCTTTATCACGGTAATGCAGACTACGCCCGTTTTTGTCTCTATCCTCTTTTGTAAAGCGGGCAAAGGGATAGAATTTGCGCTCTTTATCATCTTTACAGATGAAAAGGCAATGATAATGAGAACTGACAAAACGCCGGCGCGTCACAACTCCGAATTGATATT
>JADHWC010000041.1 GCA_016783665.1 Fidelibacterota bacterium
AATATCCAGCGGCAGTCCCCTTAATGTCTGGGTAACCATTTCTTCAGTTACTGATGGTCTGCGGCGCAGAATAGCTATAGAGTTTTTTGGAACGGCGAAAATAATACCGTCCATAATGTCATCGGGAAGTACCTTTACATCGTTTTTAAACCGGATTACCGGAAGAGTGCTTTCTATTTGTCGATACAATTCCATTTGCGCCGGTTTATTATCGGTCTCACCACGGAGGATGTATTGACCTTCTTCACATTGAGGTTCAATCAGCCAGACAGAAGTGCGTTTATCGGGACAATATTGTTTTTTAAGAGATTCCGAAATCGAATTAACCCGATTAATAACATCTGTTGTATCGGCAAACAGAATCCGAATGACAATAAATGAAAATAAAACTATATGTTTAAGCTGATTATGTTTTTTCAATTAGAGCTCCCCTATAATTTTTAACTAATAGGCATATCCGAGCGTTGTTTGGTATTCAATTTCATCTAAGATAACATTCATTGCCTTTTCGATGACCGGATCGCTATCGAGATCATTTTTAATCCGTTCCGTCAAGCCACCGGCAAGAGTGGAAATTTCACTGGTGAGACCGCGTGTGATGTACGAAAGATTTGAATCGAAATCCAATACCTTCATTGAGTCATATACAGCATAAAATGAAGCAAAGGGATTCCGGACAGATTTGAAATGCTCTTCTTTGAGCAATTCCTTTTCGAGATCCCGTAATTTTTTCTCATTCTTTTGGTAATATAAAAATCCATCTTTATCCAGATAAGTCTTAAAATCACTAATGATTTTTTCATCAACTACAACCGGTGTTGAAATATCGCCTTGCTCCGATTTGCACTTGATCGCATAGGAATAAAACATATTCTGACGCCAGAGCTCGCGGACATAACCCGGCAGTGATTCCACTTTTACTTCAATATCAGGAACAATTCCCCCGCCACCTTTCAGTATGCGACCATTTTTCGAGTAGAACAAGGTATCACCGGAAACATGTTCTTCGACCAGTTCGGGGTTGTTCAGATAATCCGGTTTCTGGATCAGTCTTCCGCTGGGAATATAATATTTTGCCGTCGTGACTTTCACTGAATGAGTTTTATCAATTCGAAAAACTGTCTGAACCAGTCCTTTACCGAAACTGGGCGCACCAATGACGATTCCGCGATCCAGATCCTGGATTACACCGGCGACGATCTCGCTGGCTGAGGCGCTGCCCTTATTCACCAATACGACAATTTTTACGTCATGTGGTGAGTATGGTTTCTGAAGTGAAACAAACACTCTGTTCGCAACTTGAGTGCGTCCTTTTGTGAATAAAAGAGTATCACCAGGCTCGGTAAATAATTCCGAAACAGCTAATGCTTCGGATAATAGTCCTCCCGGATTTCCACGTAAATCCAGAATCAATGCCTGAATGCGTTTATCCTCTTTTATCAGTGAAGAGATTGCCTGGCGAACTTCCATCGAAGCGCCTTTCGAAAACCCTGACAGCCGGATATAACCGATATGATCCTGCAGCATCCCGCTGTAACTAACGTCATTCACGTTTATATTATCGCGAGTCAGCGTATATTCACTCAATCCGGTGACACCTGGTCTGCGAATTGTGAGCATTACGGTTGTGCCGATTTTGCCACGGATCATTTTTGCGATTTTATTAAGATCAAGTCCAATTGTTGAAACCGAATCGATTTTCAGCACCTGGTCCCCGGGAAAAATATTCGCCCTGCTTGCCGGACTCCCCTCCATCGGAGAAATAACCATCAAGGTATCTTTCCGCATGCTGATACGCAGTCCAACGCCTCCGTAGCTTCCTTTTGTTAAGGTTTCGAGAGGCTCTTTCTCCTCTTCAGTCATAAAGACCGTATAGGGATCCAGCTCTTTCATCATATGGCGGATGCTGGTTTCAACAAACTCTTCAGCCTTTATCGGATCGACATAATTAGTAAATAGCTGACGATAAACTTCATTATACAATCGGATAGAGTTTGATATTTCCTTATAGAGGTTGGTTTTATTAACTGCAAAGATCACCGTCACTGAAATCAGTAAAATGATCAGTATTTTAGTTTGCTGAGATTTAACGGTTTTCATTCTATTTTCTCACTCCTTATTGATTTTACATGGTTCCATATCTCTTTAGATATTTCTTCAGCAGGACGGTTACCATCGATCAGGATCATCCGTTCGGGTTCTTCCCGCGCTATGGCAATAAATCCTTCTCTCACTTTTTTATGAAAAGTTATGGCTTCCTGTTCCAGCCGATCCAGATTTATTTTGCCCAACCTTTGCAAACGCTCTTCCAGCGAAATATCGAGAATAAATGTTTTATCGGGGATCAGGGACTTGGTGGCGACTGCATTCAATCGTTTGATAAATTCCAGATCGATTCCTCTTCCATAACCCTGATAGGCGGTCGTGGAATCATAGAACCGGTCACAAATAACGACTTTTCCAGCATTTAATGCCGGGATAATCGATCGCATCGTCAATTGATACCGGCTTGCTGAATAAAGCAGTAACTCCGTTATGGGCAACATGTTGCTATGGTCTTTATCAAGTAAAATATCCCTGATTTTTTCACCAATCCGGGTTCCGCCGGGTTCACGGAATAGCTGATAATCAATGTTTCTCTGATCAAGGCGGTGAATTAACTCATTGATTTGAGTTGTTTTTCCCGAACCATCGATCCCTTCAAATGTAATTAAAATTCCTTTATTCATAACATTGAAGTTTAAGACACTCCGACATAGAAGGCAATTTAAAAAGTAATACTAATTCTTATAAATAACCGAACTATGATGCATTAAATGTCGATGTCAACCACTTTTACGCAATTCATTTGGCAGAAAACGGTAACTGAGGTAAAGAAACGGCGTATCGAGTGCCGCTATAATTATTTTTAACAAGTAAGTTGAGATGATGATTTGCAAAACAATTTTGAAAGGAAATATCCCGATAAAGGCAATCAATGAAAAAATCAGAGAATCGATCAACTGGCTGGTCCACGTCGAAGCATTATTGCGCAGCCACAACATCCGGCTTTTGGTTTTAGTTCGGATAAAATGATAAATCCAGATGTCATGCAGCTGGGATATTAAATAAGCCACCATAGATGCGAGTATAATACGAGGCGCAAAGGAAAAAATCGTTTTCATTCCTTCGTTCACAGTATCAAACTCTGACGGTTTTATCAATAAAATAAATTGGGAGGTGAGTAAATAAAAGATGGCGGCAAAGAACCCTATAAATACTGCTTTACGCCCTTCTTCCTTTCCATAATGTTCACATAACAGATCAGTCGTCAGGAAAATAGCGCCATAAGTAATATTGCCTCCTGTAGCGCTGATTCCAAACAGAGTAAATTGTTTCGTAACAAAAATATTTGCGAGCACAATGCAAACGGCGATAAAGGCATAAAGCCACTGTTTACCCATCCTGAATGTAAATAGCGTCGTGCATAACACAACAATGATCATTAGAAAAAATATCAGTTCATTTACCATAAATATCTCTTATTGAATATAATAGTTAAGAAGAAAAATTGAAATCACAGGTCAAAGGTTAGGCTTCGTCCCAGCTACCCATCTTGGAATATTTTTCATTTCGGAGTAGAATTAATTCATCGATCGGAATAGCGCTCAATTCGTCGATATTGCGCAAAATACTTTCTTTTAAGACCCTTGCGGTTTCGTCAGGATTGCGGTGAGCGCCGCCATCGGGTTCCTGAATGATTTCGTCTGCAATTCCAAGGTCTTGCAGATCCCGTGCGGTTACTTTCATAGATTCCGCAGCAATATTGGCTTTACCTGCATCACGATAAAGAATCGATGCACATCCTTCTGGACTGATAACCGAAAACCAGGTATTTTCCAGTAAAACAAAGCGGTCACCGACACCGATTCCCAGTGCGCCACCGCTGGCGCCTTCTCCGATAATGACGATGAGAATAGGTGTTTTCAGGCGACTCATTTCGAACAGGTTTTTAGCAATCGCTTCAGCCTGTCCCCGCTCTTCAGCGCCAATTCCAGGATAAGCGCCGGGTGTATCAATAATTGAGACAACGGGTTTGTGAAATTTTTCTGCCAACTTCATCGCCCTAAGTGCCTTGCGGTATCCTTCCGGATGAGGCATACCGAAATTTCTGTACAGATTGTCCTTTGTATTTTTACCCTTTTGATGACCAATTATGACCACTTTGTGTTTATCGATTGTGGCAAATCCCGTGATAATCGATTTATCATCAGCAAAATTGCGATCACCATGGATCTCAATAAAATCAGTACATATTTTCTCCAGGTAATCATTAGTATAGGGGCGTTCGGGATGCCGAGCCAGCTGAACACGCTGCCAGCGATTCAAATTAGAATATGTCTTTTTTACGAGTTTCCGGAGTTTCTCATCCAGTTTGCGAATTTCATCATCTAAATCGATGCCGTTTACCGAGGATAGTTCCCGCATCTCCTCAATCTTCTGTTCGAGCGCAAAAATTGGTTTTTCAAAATCAAATGTTAATTTAGTCATAATATTCCGTCTATATATTCAAAATGGCTTTTAATATAATTTCCACATCAAGAAATAGTGAATGGTTTTGCATATAATAATATTCGTAGTTTTGTTTGTCAATCTCATCGGGTTGGTGGGTTTCCTGCAACTGGAAGAGTCCAGTAAGCCCCGGTTTACAGCGCAGACGGCGGATATGCGGATTAGCAGATAATAATTCTCTGCCGACTATGCTCATATCGCCTTTTAAAATTGAAAATAAGAGGGGAAATCGCTCAATGGTTGGATGGGCATAATTACCGTTTCGTTTTTTAAATATCAATCCCGAAAATATTATCCCCTCCTTACCTATAAACTTCTTTCGGTTGAAGTGATAACCGGTCGTCAAGGCATAAGGGATTATAACTGGTGACAACATGATCAATCCTAACAGTGAAAATACAAAATCAAAGACTCTTTTAGAAAAACGATTACCCATCCTGAAGAAATTATAATCCACCTCAACCAGGGGAATATCTTCAATTTTCTCGACGCTGGATTTACCTATGATATAATCCAGATGTTTCGGAACAATCTTAATATTTACGCGCACTTTTTTATTTCGATCAAGGATATTCAGGATATCATCATTACTGAACTGGTCAGTTGTAAAAATGATTTCAGTGGCTTTATGAATCCGGATAATTTCACCGAGGTCATCTATAACCCCAAGAAAGGGAAAACCAAAAGTTCGTTTCACAGCAAACTTTTTATCAACAAAGCCGAGAATTTCAAAACCATGTTCGATATGACTCTGTAATTTCTTAGCAATTCGTTCGCCCTCATCACCGGTTCCGGCAATGATCGTACGTCGGGATAGCAATGCTCTTGACAGTGGCGACTTTGGTGAAATAATCCGTCTTCGTTGCAGAAATAGCAAGAATATCCTCCACCCCGGTAAAAAGAGCATGACAATAATAAAACTCCAGATGATTAAATGAGGTGAATAGATGAAGCCCTTAAATATAAAAATAAAGATCAATGATGATAAAAAACTTAACAAAGATGCTATAGCCGCTCTTGAATACGACAATTCCCTGCGGTCATATAGACCGATCGTATAGCCGGTTCCCAGCCACAGTAAAACGTAAAATATCAGCATCGACATCAGTATTGAATAATCGGGCAGAGGTCGCAATTGCAGTTGATGAGCAATTAATATCGCCGCTGTGACAGCAACTCCATCAACCAGCATTATGATATGTTTCCGGAAGAAACGTCCTATTAAGGATATAGAACCTCTCGTAAGAATTCCAAGTCGAAACAATATATCCAGAAAAATGGAGGAACTCTTGCTGAAATGTTTTTTGACAAAGATATCCATCGCTTTATAAAACGTTATAAAATTATCAAAACTGGCAGATTTGGCGCTTTCGCCCTTATAATGGATAATTTTGGTATAAGGAACGTAGTAAATCTTCCAGCCTGCTTCTTTTATGCGATAACAGTAATCCAGATCTTCGCCGTACATGAAAAAAGTTTCATCGAGATTCTTAATTTTATCCCAGACTTCTCGCCGAAACATCAAAAAGGAGCCGCTGATTGCATCAACTTCCAACAACTGATCTGGATCGACATAGGTAAGATTGTATTTGCCAAACATTTCTACTTTAGGAAATAGCCGGCTCAATCCGAGTATCTTAGGCAATGCAATAAAAGGTGTCGGAAAACTTCTTCGACAGGCTAACTGGAGTGTTCCATCAGCATTTAAAATTTTACAACCGGCAGCGCCTGCATCTGGCACAGATTCAAAAAAGTCAATCATAGTATGAATAGTATCTTCCTGAACCATGGTATCCGGGTTCAGCAACAGCAAATAGTCACCTTTTGAAATCTTCAATCCCTGATTACAGGCAGCCGCGAATCCCCGGTTAGTATCATTTTCAATTAAAGTAATGTCGGGAAATTTGTATTTGATAATTTCATTGGTACCATCAACTGAATCATTATCAACAACAATGATCTCATGCTCGATATCATTCAGAGAATTTTTAATCGATAGAATACACTGCTGGAGAAATTCTTTGACATTATAGCTGACAATGATGACCGATATTTGCATTATTTCAATCTGCCCAACATACTTAATAATTTAAGTTTCCATACCATAAAGACCGCTTCATAGACAATGCTTTTCGACATCTTCGAATGACCCTCGGATCGTTCTATAAAAATGATTGGCACTTCAATAATTTTAAATCCCTTCTTCCATGCCCGAAAATTCATTTCGATCTGAAACGAGTAACCGGAAGATTTTACTTTGCTTAGATCGATCACTTCGAGAACATCACGATGAAAGCATTTAAACCCGGCAGTAGCATCTTTGACCGGCATACGCGTCACAAATCGTGTATATTTATTAGCGCCGTAACTAAGTAATAATCGCTTAATAGGCCAGTTGACAACATTAACGCCCTCGCTGTAGCGGGAACCAATCGTCAGATCGGCGCCATTTTTACAAGATTCAATTAATCTGGGAACATCATCAGGATTATGAGACAAATCGGCATCCATTTCCAGAATGTATTTGTAACCCCTCTCAAGCGCCCAGTGAAATCCCCTTATATATGCGGTCCCAAGCCCAAGCTTGCCGGGACGTTCTATTATAAAGATATGTTCATTCTTTATTTGCAAATTTTTGACGATATCAGCTGTGCCATCCGGACTATTATCATCAATGACCAGAATATGCAGATCAAGATTAAGCGCCGTAAGTTTGTTAATTACCGTCGTAATATTGTCTATTTCATTATAAGTCGGAACGATAACTACTGATTCCACTATGCTGTTTCCTTCATCATTGTTAGCGCTTCAATTATTGAGTAAAAATCCACCTGAAGTTCTTTGGCTGTTTTTTCACATATCAATCCAGCTTTAAACGGTCGGGGAGCCAATTGGTTCAATGCGCGGGTTGTTGTTGTCTTGATAAGCGTCGGATCCAATCCGAAGATACCGGCAATTTTCAGGGCAAACTCGAACCGATTGATATAATCTTTGCCGGCGTAGTGATATAATCCTCTCGCATCAATTTCAATAATCCGGTTAATTGCTTGAGCCAGTCCATAGCTCCAGGTTGGATTGCCGAACTGATCATTTACAATTGATATAGTCTCAAAACGGGACAATTTTTCAACTACCCATCGAACAAAACTCGCTTTTTGCAGTTTGGTATTTCCAAACAACACGTTTGTTCGAATAATTGCCCATGGAATTTGAGAATCTTTAATCAAATTTTCCGAATCCAGTTTTGTCTGACCATAATAATTGACTGGTTTTGGCGGTTCATCCTCAGCGTATGGACCTGCGCATCCGTCAAAAACATAATCGGTGGAAATATGGATCAGCTTTCCTCCGTTTTTTGATAAAGCTGAAATTAGGTGTTGCACACCTCCGACATTTACATCCCATGCGGCTCTACGGTCACGTTCAGCGCCATCCACATCGGTATATGCGGCGCAGTTCACCACAATCTGAGGCTTCCTTTGTCTAATTATCTCAAGTACCCGTTGTTCATTCATGATATTCAACTTTTCATAAACTATGGAATCAGAATACTGAAGGGTGTCATGCACGTCACATGCAATAATGTCGTGTGTTCTGGATAACAATCTGGCACACTCTTCTCCAAGCATACCGTTCGCCCCGGTAATTAGAATAACCATTATTCTATAATTTATAACCTCTTTTACTAAAATCGTCGAGTTTTAACATTAGTTTTCGATCAGTCAACGCCAGAATTTTTACGGCATATACAACCGCATTAATAATACCTGCTTTGCCAATAGCCATGGTGGCAACCGGAATACCTCTCGGCATCTGTACGATTGACAGTAAGGCATCCATTCCACATAGAGACGACGCGTTTAATGGCACACCGATAACCGGCAGGTGTGTAATTGCGGCAACGACTCCCGGTAAATGAGCAGCCATGCCAGCACAGGCAACGATCACGCGGGTTCCATTCTGTTCCGCCATTTTTATATACGATACCAGTTCATCATGCTGACGATGTGCCGATAGAACCTGGATGTCGTAGTCAAGTTCAAAAAATTCCAGATAGGCTTTTGCAGATTCCAGAACCTCCAGGTCTGAAGCGCTTCCGACGATAATTGATATTGTTGACATGATCTCACTAACTCCAAATTAATTTAAATGCCCTTAGATCAATAGGCAATCTCTAATTCTGCTTATGAATTTATATTATGATTGATCGTCCTGTTCGGTTGTCCGGAAAGTTTGCGTCATTATTTCCATTTGACGAATATAATTGATACTTTTTTCCCCCGGCGCAAAAACCATCATATCGACCACGAAGGTTCGATTACTGTGTTCATCATAAAATGCATAGGTCACGAAAGGACCTCCCCGGGCTTTATCCTCGTGATACCATAATCCATACATACGCAAGGCGTCTCGATCACCTAATTTCACAAATTTATGTCCCAGAAACCGTTCTTCAGTCCTGATTTCCTGGTATAGCTTTCCTATCTTTTCCCTTTTATTAAACAGCCCGTTGGCTGTCAACCATTCAGTTTTTATACCCCCCGCCCAGGAAATCGATATCCAGCGATAAGGCAGCGCCCGCCCCAACCAGATGAAGTTCCGGTTCGGATATTCACGGAGAACAACATAATCACTGGGAATCCTCAATGTCCAATTATAGTCTTCCCACAATTTTTTCTCTAAATCTTTCTGTTCGTACTGATTAAATATATATTTGGATTGGCGTTCGATATATTGTTGGTTGAATTTATTAAATAACCATCCCTGGCGTTCCATTACGAATGATGATAATTTTTCCATATCGTAACCAGCCACCATTACCAGCATCTGCAACCGGCGCCAGGTATCCGGAAGCGCAAACATCGCAACCGTATCTTTTTTAATTGATTCCAGACGTTCTTCGCTCAACAATCCTTTGACAAAATGGCTGGCAGCATCATTTTTATTAAGATCAGCGATTATGATCGTACATGGGAAATAAATATATTCGCTCATTTCATTCAGAGGGCGCCAATCGGTAGAAAAATAACGTTGAAATTCCGGAGTTCTGATGCCAAATGAAAAAGTCGTATCAATTGCAGTCTGCAGGCTTTCCTTTACTTCCTTTGATGCAAGAATATACACGACGTCTGAGGGACCTTTGGCAAACCGCTTTGTTCCGCAGCCTGATAACACGACCAAGACCATCAGTAAAATGATCAGGATTTTTTTCATTCTATGCTCTCTTTCGGTCTCTTCCCAAAACACGCCGGAAATTATTGGGAAATCAGTTAAAAACCAATTCCTTTCTGATTAAATTATCTTTAAATCGTTCAATCGCTTATTCTCCCCACTCAAAATCAACGAGCCGCTCCTTGACCGAAACCTCGGCAATCTTAACCATTACTCTATCCCCGAGGCGGAAAGAACGTCCATACTTCCTGCCCTTTAACGTGTGATTTTGTTCATCGTAAACATAATAGTCATCATTCAAGGTACGGACGTGCACAAGTCCTTCGATCAGATAATCCGATATTTCAACAAAAAAACCAAATGCCATCACTCCGGTAATAATACCGGAATACCACTCCCCGGTTTTATTGGCAAGAAATCTGATCTGCTTAATTTTAATGAATTCCCTTTCGAGCTCCATCGCCCGGATTTCATTCTCAGATAACAGCTCCGCCATTCTTGGTAATGAGCGTCGAAAAAAGGATTTATCCCCGTCGGATACAGAATCCAAGTAGAGCTTTATCAGGCGGTGCACAATCAGATCCGGGTATCTGCGGATTGGTGAAGTAAAATGAGTATAGTGCCTGAAAGCCAGTCCGAAATGACTTAACGGTTTGGCGGAGTAAACCGCTTTTGACATGGATCGCAGAGCAATCTGTTCGATAAAATGCTTGAATGGCATTGATTCAATTTTCATCAATACTCGCCGAATATCGTTGGGCGTCACAGGATCAGGACGATGAAAATCCAAACCCAGCCGTTTTAATAGATCATACAGCCTGTCAATCGCTTCTTCCGACGGAGCCGGGTGAATCCGGTAAATAAATGGAAGTCTTTCCCGTTTCCGCTGAACGGCTATCCATTCCGCTACGGTTTTATTCGCCAACAACATGAATTCCTCGATAAGCCGGTGACTATCCAGACGTTCCGAGGGTTTGATCTCAACCGGTATACCGTCATCGCCAATTTTAAAAATTGGTTCCGGTATATCGAAGTCAATACTCCCGGCGGCAGAACGGTTTTTCTTCAAGATTTTACTGAGCTTCTGCATGTTTTCAAGTGTTTCCCAATGAGAACCTGAGTTCTTATCGAGAATCGACTGCACTTCTTCATAGCTAAATCGTTTCACCGAGCTGATGACGCTGGGTATTATTTCAAAGTTATGAATAATGCCGTTTTTATCGATATGCATAAAAACGGAAAGGGTCAACTTGTCCTTGTTGGGTTCCAGAGAACATAATTCATTTGAGATTCTTTCCGGAAGCATCGGGACGACTGTATTTCCGAGATAAATACTTGTTCCCCGGTTTCGGGCTTCCTTATCAAGGTTTGTCCCGGGATTCACATAATAATTGACATCGGCGATATGCACACCCAGTTTCCAAAATCCACCCTGGAGTCTTTCAAGAGAGACGGCATCATCAAAATCCTTTGCAGTTTCAGGGTCTATTGTAATAATTTCACTTTCCCGCAGATCAAGGCGTCGATTAATCTCATCTTCAGGAATTTTCTCTGATATTTTCTTCAGTTCTTGTATTACTCGCCCGGGAAACTCCGGTGTGATATGAAACATTTTCAGGATAATAGGAATATCATCCATCGGATTTTCCGGAATTCCCAGAATCTGTTTGATCTCAGCGCGAGGAGAATAACGAACATTATCCCATTCCAGATGGTGAAGCTCAACCATCTGACCGGACGCTATTCCTTCCACTTCATTTTTTATTACAATTGAAACCGGGGGAGCCGGCATCTCAGGAATAACAACCCACTGCTGCTGACTGCGCTTCAGTGTACCAAAGACTGGCTTTTTTGATCTTTCCAAAATTTTAACGACCTTGCCTTCCGGCCGTTTACCGCTCTGTTTGCGGAATTTCTCAACAAGAACCTTATCCCCGTGAAACGCCGTAAAGGTATCATAACTCCCGACAAATATCTCCTCACCGCTTTCGGTGTTCACAAAGGCAAATCCTCTGCTTGAGAAGGATATCATACCACTAAGTTGTTCTCCGGTATCTGGAAATCGATAACAATTTTTCTGACAGCGCTTGATTTTTCCGGCTGCGGATAATTCCCGCAATAAGTCCTTAAAAGCCGGGTATTTTGCGGCGCTTATTTCCAGGGCTTTGGCAATTCGGCGTTGTTTGAAAACACTCCCTTTTTGCTTCATTAAGAAAGTAATAACCTGCTCATCTAAATTTCTTTTTTGTTTTACCATATTAACCCTGCTACGTAATTTATAATTTTAATATATCGAATGTAGTATTTACATTTGCTAGTTGAGATTATATATCGTATCATATTTCCTATGTGACGTTAAAGGGTTAGAACCTGTTAATTAATCGTACATGAATTTTTGCCGTCGTGAATGTATCTCCCCTGCCAAAACCGTAATCAAGACCTATAATTCCCATTCTGGATGAGAGACGAATTCCAACTCCAAAGCTGTTTGGATATCGTATTGTTTCCATCGTTAACTCTTTCCGCCGAAAATAACCCTGATCAAAAAAGAGAAAGAAACTGCTCAGATTCCCAAAAACCCTTCTAATTTCAAGAGTCGTCCAGGCAATTTGGCTACCCCTGAAAAAATCATTGGGATAACCTCTCAGGCTTCCGGCGCCTCCGAACCAGTACTGATCGGAATACACCGGTTCTTCGCCGGTTAACCATTTTGCCCTGCCATGAACCATAGCAGCCATTACCCAGTTGGTATTCAATGGGAAATATGTTTCGGAATTGAATATCACTTCCGACCGGACTTTTGTATCAAGCGAATCCCGCTGCTGAATACCGGCTGAATATGTCGTATTTAGCATAAATCCCCTTGACGGATTGTAAAAATTATTTCGCCGGTCAATGCCGTATTTCAAACCAATAGCATTAGTTTTTGTTTGCACAAGGCCAAGCAAGTTCCGACCTCCGGGAGTGGGTAATGTCGATTCATGACTGACCGTCAGCTCGATACTACCTCTCTTAAACGAATAGAAACCAGCGCTTACGCCTAATTTTCGGATCACCACAAGTGTATCACGCAATACCTGTTCAAATTCAGCCGTTCCGAACATATCGGATTTCCATATCCATGGTTCGGTATAACTCATACGAATCTGCTGGGAATAACGGTTTGTCTTTGACCAATAAAGAAAGAGTTGCCGCCCGGTTCCGGACAGATTATGAAATTTCAAATCGAGTTCTCCGGTGAAATAGCCCTTCCGGTTATAGGTTTCCGGAACATATCCGACGACGCCGCCGAACTCATTCTCCTGTAGCTCTCGCATACTGATGAGTATCGCAGTCTTCCCTTCCCTGGTTTTGACAATCTCATTAGCAGAGTTGATTGTAAGAAAAGGAAAGCGACGTAAGGACCGTTTCAGTTGCTCGTTCAATGTCGGTGAATAGCGTTTGCCAACATACTCCTTAACCATCCGCCGTATGACAGCAGGTTTAGTTTTCTTTACACCCTCGAAAAGAATTGTATCTATTTGGGTTATTTCACCCCAATCTAATTGGAATACAGGATTTAACCGCGCAACACCACCGGCAAAACCGGGACTGACCGATTCCAGATGAAGAATCGGAAAATAATAACCCTCCTGCAACGGAATTTGCATCAGTTTGGTGGTCAATTCTTTATATTGATCAGACCTTACAAACTTATTGGAAAATTCCTGTTGTATCCTTCCAAGCGCAGCTCCAGCCGGACGATCGGATACGATATCAATCTCTCCGAATATCAATGAATCAGTGGGTTGTTCCGGTTCAGCGACAGCAGGGACAAATACACCGATAATAACAGATATAAAGAGACTTATCATAATGAAATATGACCGCAATCTATCAATCAATTTTCGAATAATCTGACTGTATGCTATTTGTCGGACGTAATTCATTAAAACAATGCCCTGATTTCTCCACTACCTAAATGATAGATTTCCCGGTTGGGTTCATCCCAGCCTTCATAATTCAAGCGCAGGCTCAGGTTCTTGCCAAGCCTGTACTCCACTGAAATACCCCAGCCGTACGTATTTCCCTCTTTTTTTCCGCCGCTCATTTCCCAGGGAATCGGCGATCCCTCCGGCGTGACTGCAACCCTGTCAATCTCCAAGAACGTTTTCCAGCGTCCTTTGTTTTTCAGCTTTCGTTCATAACTATTCCGAATTCCAATCAAAAATGCTTCAAGTTCATCGCCGGTTTGCTCAATATCGTAATTTCCGGTGAGTTCACATTCAAACAGGTGAATAGTATTCAGCAGATAGGAAAAGGTATTTTTCAGCCGGAAGGATTGAATATCCCGATCCCTGAGTGAATTAAACTCCGACTGTCTAAAGGTATGTTTATGCGCTACATTGGATACAAACCTGATATTCCAAAAGAAATACCCTTTATATCGGATCGATGTTTCCTGACCGAAAGATTTTTCACGACCACGCACGTCCAGCTGACTGATCTTACTGGTCTCCATATACCGCAAGCGCAGATCCGAACGTCGATGATCCGGTCGATAGATCACATCCTGCTGAAACATGCGGTTGAAATACGCCCAGCGATCATCAATATTATCACCGGAAAACGTAAGGAGACTGAATGGATTGTCTCTGTCACGGATTTGCTGCTGCAACCGGATGTCCGTTAATGTTGTTAAACGTGTTGGTAGTTTCCAGGGTATTTTCCCTTTCAGACGTCTGCCGTTCAATTGAAAACGCAAGCCATTCTGAACGCTCGTCACCGGTTCTTTGATTTGCGAAGGAATAATCCGCAGAATATAATCTCCCTGGGGATGAGGCACATAATCGGCAAACGTCGAATCGTACGTATATTGTCCTTCACCTTCCCCGACATAAAAATAGCGGTATTCTTTCTTGACGGTTCTTTCTTCTTGGATCTTCATGGTCGTTTCCCATGAAAACGGCAATCGTTTGGGATGCTGTTTCAGCATGACGTCCATCAATTGAACTTGCTGGTCAGGTAAAGCGCTTTCGCCCGGATATTTTTTCCTGCGGTAGGTATATGAAAATCGGCTGTAAAAGGATTTCCAATCATTAATCTGTCCACTAACGGCAACATTCTGTGAAGAACTTGCTTGAGTCCATTTATTTTCGATTAAATCATTGTCGTTACGGAAGTAGGTTTCAATCCGCCCGGTGAATTTATGATTCCCGTTTAAGTCAATTCCATAGCGCTGTTCAAGAAATTGGAAATTGCTCAGATCATCCGCTGCTCCTGTGCGTTCCTCGCTATAGAATTCGGTGAAAGGTTTGATGTTTTTAATATTGAAACGAAGCAACAGTTTCTGCCGCAGCCAGTCAGAAGATCCTATCAAGGAAATACTACGCTTGATGCGTTCCTGATAGAATTCCAGCCGGTCGATCCATTTATAATGCACGACTCCGGAAATTTTATAGCGGTTGGCGTCAATGCTACCACGGTTATATGACCCGACATCAACCGCCCATTTTACAGCCTCATTCAGATTGACGTCAATGCCGCCTTCCATCACACGTTCACCCTGAGTGGAATCCGACGGCAAGTCCCATTTCCGGCGGTATTCAACCTCCTGTAAACGATCGATGGGTTCAAAGCGTTCGCCTACCTGTCGAAAATTCAACCGGACACCGATATTACTGCTTTGTGTAATTGGAATCCCGATGTTTGATTTGATATCGAAAGCCAGATCACGGTTGTTCTGATCATCAATGGATGAAAATGTATTACCATCCAGATCAGAACCCGCCAGTTCCGATGACAGCAAAATATATTTCGACGGTTTCCATTGCCCGGAAAAATGATAAAGTCGCTGGCTCGTGGGTAATTTTAGAGGTTTGACCGGCAAATAAACTGACTGCTCAATTTCCGAAGCGGGAGTTAAGGGATTCGATGTATCGACATACTCAAAATAGATAATATTAGCGCCGTAAACCTTTTTGTACTTTCCTTTCACTCCAACATTATAAAAAGATGCCGAATGCGTACCACCGGATCCTATAAATACGAGGATAGAATCAATCAGTTGGTAGACGCCGGTGCTGTCTTCTCTGATCGTACTCTGAAAGGCTTTCTGGTCATTATCACCGACCTGTTTTAAGCGATTCCGATCTGTATCCGTCAGAACCAGTTCGATGGGATTATCCTTATCGTCACTTTCACTGATCAATCCGGCTGATAACTTGAGTTTTCCGTCGGCTAATGCAGTAGTATTTCGTGCAATCCAGATATTTTTCTGATAAATTAGGTTCGAGTACTGAAAATCCACCGTAATTCGCGAATCGGATGTGATCAGGCGATATGGTGTAAAAGTAATTTCACCTGTGGAATAATCGATGACATAATCGTTATTTTCACCACGTTTCATCGGTTCACTATTCAGCCAGACTTTCTCGGTTCCCGCCAGTACAATAATTGCTGTTTCACCCTCTTTACCAGTTAGCTGATAAGGACCCTGATTCGCTTCCTCTCCCACAAAATAATTGCTTGTATACTGTCCTTTGGTGATAGCGCCGCTAAACTGGGCGTGATTACCATTGCGATTACTTTCGATTAAGACGCCTTGTAACTTTCGCTGATAGGCGCTAAGATTCCCGGTTCGATTTGAAAATTCATAATCCCCGAAGGTGATGTGCTCTTTTGGCATACGAACCTGAATGAAGACTTTATCAATCTCATCAATAGTTTGGGTATTTCCTTCCGGTTGGATAGGTATATTTTGATCGGTTAATGAACCAATAATTGATATATCATCGCTCAGTTGTCCCTGTAATTCAATGTTCAAGCCGGACTGCAGGGATAATCCATTATTCGTGCCGATTGATACGCCACGATAAATAGTCCCGGACTTTAAAAAATCATAATCCGATGGCAAGGAGGTCTTATGTCTGCTTTTTTGAGCAGGTGCTTCTTCCTGGTCTTTTATTTCCGGGAAATAGATTCGCGGCGGCGGGTTCAGGATTTGTTGACGTGGAAGATTAATATTCAAAAATTGATATTGCACAATGATAGATAATGTATCTGAAGTTGAAAAAGCAGCAGTGATCCGGCTATTGATAGCATCGATCTTCATTTCCGGAATTGTAATAGGGTTATTATTGATATCTCTCAGACTCAGTGTGGATGGTATAATGTACGGTCTCGAAAGAACAACCACCGAATCTTTTGGAAGAACTGTTAATGTATCTGTTTGCCAATCGGCAGCTGAAAGTGACCTTGAAATTCCAATAAGTAACAGGATCGAAACTGCTCCCGAAGTAATTCTATTAAAATGATTTTTATTTCCCAGGCAAAGACGAATCAGTATTTCTCCAACAATTACAACATCAACGGACTAATTTATCAACAGAACAGATCAATATGCGACCCGAACTATCTAACAGATAAAGCTGTTCGTTTTTATATGTCCCGGCAATAAACTGGCGTGGAACATCAAGTCCACTGATCACCGGCGAAAACCATTCATCCAATGACTTTGAGCGATAAAATAGATATGGTTCCTCTGCGAAAATTAGTAAAACATCATCATTGATCAACACCATACTTAACACTTCGGATTCAATCGGTACGGACAATTGTATCAGAGGCGTCCCGTAGCGGTCGAACTGCAATAGTTTACCGCTCCTTTCCAACACCGTAACCAGTCCGGATTTCGTCATTCGGATCAGTTGAGGTTCCATCAGCGAATAGCGACTGTATTCAATCCCGGCAAAGACAGTAACATCGTTTTGACGGACATTCAAACGTACGATTTCGGAATTTTCATCTTCCAGGATAAAAATCTCCCCGAGCCCCGATAAGATAACCGATCTGGGAAATGACAGTTGATAATCACTGTTCGGGTCGGGATAACTGGTGATATAGTTCAGATCACGATCAAAACGCACAATCCGGTGATTATTATAATCGGCAACAATCAGGTCCAGTCCCGACGCTATACTGATATCCACAGGCGTATCGAACTGCCCTTCGCCCCAACCATATCCGCCGTTGACATTCATAATTTTGCCATCATCTTTCAGGCGGTAAATTTCATGCCGCTTATTTTCCAGCAGGTAAATATCGCCAAACCGGGAAACAGCGATGGATGAAAATTCAGCGCCTTTCGGCAACGGAGCCGGAGTCAGGTATTTTAGAATATTAATCTGTCCCCGACTTATCCCGGTCAATAATAAAAAAATCCAAAAATAGCGAAATAACGTTTTCATGATCTTCATTATACTACACATAATTAAAATTGTTTATATCAGGAGAAATATTGGAATGATGGAAGAAAAATGTAATTATAGCAATTTTCCTCAATGAGACCTACTCGAGGCAAAAGTTTTGTCCTATATAACGATATTCCTTGATTTTGCAAATATATTAACCACCCCTTTCTAACAGAGACTCCTGGTGGAGCAATCCCCTTCCGGCAGCTGCCGGAGGAAAAAGGGGAGGTTTATAACTTTAATTATAGGACATTTCTTTTGTCTCAAAGACCTCTGGTGAGGCAATTTAGTATAAACCGTTTTTAAAGTATGATTGTTGTGATTTTCTAACAATTGAATCGAGATATATCCTTATTCTGTTTAATTGAAATACTTTTCGATTTTATTGATCATAACCGGTTTTATAAACACGATTACATTATTGAAAACTTTCATTTCAGGCGTCCTTTATTAAATCCCGGAAAATTTCAACGGCGCTTAAAATCTGATCTTTTGTTATATCAAGATGGGTCACGGCTCGAATACGTTCTGCATCCACGGCGTTGGCAGCTACTCCCTGCTGCAATAATGCCTGAGACAGGGTTACTGAATTAAATTTTGAATGTCTGACATGGATCATAACCATATTGGTCTGAACCTGCTTCATATCGATAAAAAGACCGGGTAGATTTTTAAGATTTTCAGCCAGCAGGCAGGCGTTTTCATGATCGTCGGCAAGGCGTTTGATATTGTTATCAAGAGCGTACAGACAGGCAGCTGCAAGGATACCGACCTGACGCATTCCTCCACCGAAAATCTTACGGTATTTTCGGGCTTTATGGATAAATTCTTTCGTTCCGGATAAAACCGATCCGATCGGTGCTCCCAGCCCCTTTGAAAAGCAGAGACTAACGCTGTCGAAATAACCGGTCCACTCCCTGGCAGGAATTCCAGTAGCAACCACCGCGTTCATTAAACGGGCGCCGTCAAGATGTAACGGAATCCCTTTTTGGGCTGCCAGTTTAGCTATCTCTGCAATATTTTCAAGCGGATAAATCGTTCCACCAGCGCGGTTATGTGTATTCTCTATACAAATCAATCCTGTTGGCGGAAGATGAACGTTTTCGGCACGGATTGCATTTTTCACATCATCGATATTTAGAACACCGTAATTCCCCCTTAATGTATGCATCTGCACCCGGGAAAGAAATGCAGAGGCACCGGCTTCATAGTTGAAAATATGACAATTTTCTTCGCAGATGACTTCCTGTCCCGGCTGTGTGTGAATTTTGATCGCAATCTGGTTTGACATTGTTCCGCTGGGTACATAAAGGGCATCGTCCTTTCCCAGCAATTCAGACACCCGCTCCTGGAGAAAATTCACGGTTGGATCTTCGCCATAAACATCATCCCCGACGTCTGCCCGCATCATTGCATCACGCATTCCCCTGCTGGGTCTCGTAACGGTATCACTTCTTAAATCAATACGAATATGGTTCATTGTTGTTCCTATTTAATCATGTTCTCATACACCAATCGTGATTTACTTCAGAAAGAGCATTTTGTGTTTATACTGAAACTCGTCGTTTTTAAACCCACGAACCAGAATGCCACCACAATTAATGCTAAGAGAATCTTCTTCATAACAACCAAGCCAAATTACTGCATTTCTCGCTTCATGTCAATTCAAAATCCATTTGACATCAGCCTGTGAAAAAGAGAGGTATGTCGTGATATATAAATTTTGACCTTGATTAATTAACAAATGAATACTAAAATCGCACTGTTATGGAGAAACATACTGAGCAGGAACTTATAAGATTATTTGAAGATTGGTCGGGAGAAAATGTCGAAACCATTCATCCACTTCCTCCGTCCGGTTCATATCGCGAATATTATCGTATTAAAAGCACGAAACACTCAGCCATCGGCGCTTATAATTCCGATAGAAAAGAAAATCGTGCATTTACTGAATTCACCCGGCATTTCCACTCCATCAATCTGAATGTTCCCGAACTATTCCGGGAAAATGCGGAAGAAGACATCTATCTTGTGGAAGATCTCGGTGACACTACATTATACGCATATATCAATCAGCACCGCGAAGGCAAAAACTACTCGGATCGACTGATTGATATCTATAAATCGGTGATCGAGCAACTTCCGAAATTTCAGATCACCGCCGCAAAGAACCTGAATTACAATGTCTGCTATCCGCGCTCACGTTTCGACAAACGCTCAATGATGTGGGACCTTAACTACTTTAAATATTACTTCCTCAAACTGGCTAAGATACCATTCGACGAAGAGTATCTCGAGGAAGATTTTCAGGCGTTTACCGATTATCTGCTGCGTACGGAAACCAATTATTTCCTTTACCGGGATTTCCAGTCCCGGAATGTGATGCTTAAAAACGGCGTTCCTTATTTCATCGACTATCAGGGCGGACGACACGGCGCCATACAATACGACCTCGCCTCCCTGCTTTATGATTCCAAAGCCGATATGCCCGACGAAGTTCGTAAAATACTACTGGATCATTATATCACAGTTACATCAAGTCTGATCGACATCAAACCCGAGGAGTTTACTCAGTATTTCTACGGCTATGTGCTGATCCGGATCATGCAGGCAATGGGATCCTACGGCTTCCGCGGATTTTATGAGAATAAAGAACATTTCCTTCAGAGTATTCCATATGCCTTGAACAATCTATCAACCCTGGTAAATACAGTTCAGTTACCGGTTAAAATTCCCACCTTATTGAATATTCTGGAAAAGGTCGTTCACTCAAGACGTTTGCTAAACATCAGTACCGACCAGAAAACATTGACGGTTACGGTTAATAGTTTCTCCTATAAACGGGGTATTCCTATCGATGTATCGGGACATGGAGGCGGATTTGTTTTCGATTGTCGCGCCATTCACAATCCGGGACGATACGAAGAGTACAAATCACTGACAGGAAAAGATAAACAGGTAATCGATTTTCTAAATACAGAAAACGATATAAAACAATTTATTAGCCATGTCACCAATCTTGTTGATCAATCAGTGGATAAGTATCAAAAGAGAAGTTTCACCAATTTAATGATCAGCTTCGGCTGTACCGGTGGGCAGCATCGCTCGGTCTATTGCGCTGAAGAGCTGGCAAAGCACTTAAAATCAAAATTCGATATCAAGCTGGTTCTCCGCCATATTGAGCTGGAAATGAAACAATAATTCCGTTTTACTTATCGTGATAAAACCAATTATGAAAGCGATGATCTTTGCAGCCGGTTTGGGAACACGGCTGAAGCCTCTTACAAATGATCTTCCCAAAGCCCTTATCGAGGTCAACGGGAAAACACTTCTGGAATATGTCATTACCCGCCTTGAGCTATTCGGTTTCACTGATATTGTCATTAATGTTCATCACTTCACTGATAAAATCATCGATTTCCTGAAACATAACGAAAATTTTGGTCTGAACATCCGGATTTCCGATGAACGTAATAAGTTATTAGAAACCGGCGGCGGACTCAAAAAAGCGATTCCCCTACTCGCCGGCAATGAGCCTATTCTCCTGCATAATGTCGATGTGCTATCTACAATCGATTTATCGGCGATGATGATGGCTCACAGAAGTTCAGGTTCGCTGGCAACTCTTGCAGTCAGTCAACGTGATACGTCCCGCTACTTGCTGTTTAACAGTGAAAATCGTATGGCAGGTTGGAAAAATACTAAAACCGGTGAAATCCGCGGCCCCGTTCGGGATTCCGAAAACTATGAAACACTTGCCTTCAGCGGTATTCATGTCATTGATCCGGCTATTTTTAAACTCATGCCCGATAAGGATGTATTCTCCATTATCGATCTGTATTTACAGATTTGTGGTAAATATTCCATCCAGGCGTTTCGTCACAATCCCAGTCAATTTCTGGATATCGGGAAGCCGGAACAATTGGCAAAAACAAAAAACTTTCTTGAGCAATAATCTTCCAACCCTAACTTGGACAAGCCCCGTAGAATAACAATCTTAGAAAAAATCGTTCACTAGAAGAAATGGAAATATTTAACGGGGCAAGCCCCCATGAAATTTGCTCCGCATTTCACAGGGCAGGCAGAACCAAAAAATGAAAAAATATTTTTATAAACGCAGAGGCGCAGAGAATTATTAAATGTATAACAAACATGTAGCCAAACTGAAGTTGCTGACACATTTAATACAAGCCCTGTCCCGACGAGTCGGGATCATAAAGGGTAATCAAACCAATGTAATAAAGGAACCTTAGAAAGGCTCGTTCATAAGAAGAAATAGTAATATTCAACAGGGCAAGCACTTTCTGGAGGAAATTTTCTAATAAAATTGGGTATAATAGACAAATAATGGTGGCTGAAATAGCGGTAATCGATTAATACTCAGCGAATTACAGAGAATTTTTATATATTAAGATAAAAATGGTTAAGAAAACATGTCCCAGATGTCACTCTAGACAGACAAAAAAA